>CAYSXI010000011.1:0-58146 GCA_964434955.1 uncultured Pirellulaceae bacterium | reverse complement strand
CACCATTACAATTACAAACACCCGGTACAACGTTCCCAACCATTTTCGAGCAAACCACCGAGGCGTCTTCATTCCTGCCAACGGTCGACTTGCAAATGGACTTGGCTTACCACTTGACTCGCGACATCGCCCTACGGACCACCTTCGGTGTCCTCTACATGTGGGAAGGTGTTAACCGAGCCAACACAACGACCACGAGCTTAAACCCGAACTCCGTCTTGTCTGGCGGAGCGGCTGGAGCCTTTGGCACCTCAAGTCAGGATTTCTTCTCTGCCGGTTTCGGTTTCGGAATCGAGTGGCGTCGATAAGTTGCAATAAGCTTTGACATCGAAGCCGCGGTTTCTGCCGCGGCTTTTTTATTTGCGTTTTGCAACGGGCAAAAAAAAGGCCCGCTTACCGCGGGCCGAATCATACGTCTGAGTGACTGCTGTGAACTAGGGTGCCAACAATAATCGGCTTGGTGCCTTGAGGTAGCCGATCACTTCGTTCAAGAACCGGGCTGCCGCCCCGCCGTCCACCAATCGGTGGTCGTAAGAGATGCTCAATGGCATCATGAGACGAATCGCAATTTGGTCTTCAACAACGACCGGCATCTTTCGAGAACGGCCGACCAGAATGATGGATGTCTCGGGAACATTGACGATCGGCGTTGAATAGGTTCCGCCAATCGCTCCGAGATTGCTGATCGTAAAAGTGCTTCCGCGCAGGTCCTCGACTGAAAAATCGTTGTTGCGAACTTTGTCGGCCATCGTTTGAAGTTCACGGGCGATGTCCGAAATCGACTTTTTGTCGGCATTTCGCAAAGAAGGAACCACGAGTCCACGATCCGTGTCGACGGCAATTCCGACGTTAACATACTCTTTGTAAATGGCCTTGCCGTTTTCCATGTCGATCGATGCATTGATGACCGGATGGTTTCGAAGCGCCAAAGCGACCGCTTTGATCAGAAAAGGCATCGAAGTCAGTTTGATACCCTGAGCGGCATAGTCCGCTTTGCTCTCCTGGCGAAACTCCTCCAGATCCGTGACGTCGGCATCATCAAAGTTGGTGACACGGGGAACGGAACTCCAGGAAAGATGCATTTGCTCAGCGATGGTTCGTCGCATGCGCGAGAGCTTTTCCACGCGGACCGGTCCAAACTCATCGCTTTCACCAGTGCCATTTTCGTTGGCAGAGGCTGGCGAGGTCGCTTGGCCGCCGGCTCGAACAACTCGAAGAATGTCTTCGCGCGTGATTCTTCCTCCAGGGCCTGAACCGCTGACTCTCCCCAGGTCGACGCCAACTTCACGAGCGAATCGTCGCATCGCAGGTCCGGCGGGAATGGTCGCGGGATCCACCGTCGCCGAAGTCACTGCGGCGGGCGTTGAAACAACCGGGGCGGGCGCGGGAGGCGTCGGTGCCGGTGTTGGCGCGGGTGTCGGTGCTGGTGCGGGGGCAGGTGTCGGCGCTGGTGTTTCAACGACAGGTGCCGCTGGTTCCTGTGCAGGTGGAGGCGTTGGTTCGGCCGCCGGCGCCGGATCCGCTTTTGGAGCCGGTGGATCGGTCGCGGCATCCGCGGCTTCCACGGTCAAGATCACTGCACCAATATTGATGGTGTCACCTTCGCTGACGTGCACCTTGGTAATCACGCCACCGTGAGAAGCAGGAACCGTCACTGTTGCTTTGTCGGTCTCAACTTCGACAATTCCCTGATCCTTTTCGATCGTATCGCCTTCGCTGACGAGGATTTCCAAAACATCCCCGGATTCGATTTCGGGACCGAGGTCAGGTAATTGAATTTCAAGCGCCATGGGACTTGGTAACTTTCTTTATTCTCAGTTGATTTTTGGGTCGGACGGGAGCAAAGACTAAGCGTAAAACGGATCAATCTTTTCCGGATCAACGCCGAGGTCTTTGATCGCGTCGGCGACTTGTTTCGGTTTCAATTCACCATCCTCGGAAAGCTGATTGAGCGCGGCGATGGTGATCATTTCTGCGTCGACTTCAAAGTGCCGACGGAGCGCCTCGCGCGTTTCGCTTCGGCCCATGCCATCGGTGCCGAGCACTCGGTAGCTACCCGGGATCCAGGGTGTGATCTGCTCCGCCAGGGCACAAACGTAGTCGCTTGCAGCAATGAACGGACCTTCGACCCCTTCGAGTACCGTTTCGACGTAACCTTTGCGAGGTTTTTTCGTCGGATGAAGCATGTTCCATCGGCGTGCGGCTTGGGCGTCCCGGCGAAGTTCCGAGTAGCTGGTGACACTCCAGACGTCACTGGCAATGCCATACTTCTCCGCCAGAATCGTTTGCGCTTTCAACGCTGAGTTGAGGATGGCTCCGCTTCCAAATAGTTGAACGCGATGCTTGGCGTTTTCAACTTCGAGGCTGCGGAATTTGTACATCCCTTTGATAATGCCTTCTTCAACGCCCTCGGGCATTGCGTGCATTTCGTAGTTGTCGTTGCCAACCATCAAGTAATAAATGGCCGTCTCGCCTTCGGCGTAGAGCTTTTTCAGCCCGTCGAAGATGATGACGGTGGTTTCATAAACGAATGCAGGATCGTAGGCACGAACGGTTGGGAACGCGATTGCATTCAACAAACTGTGCCCGTCCTGGTGCTGAAGCCCTTCGCCATTCAAGGTGGTTCTTCCGGCGGTTCCGCCAAGCAAGAAACCTTTGGCCCGCATGTCGGCACCGGCCCAAATGAAATCACCGATCCGCTGGAAGCCGAACATCGAGTAGTAAATAAAGAACGGAATCATGTTCACGCCGTGGGCCGAATAAGCGGTCCCGGCAGCGTTGAACGAGGAAATCGAGCCCGCTTCGGAAATCCCCTCTTCAAGGAGCTGGCCGTTCTTGGCTTCTTTGTAGTAGGCCAATTGCTCGCTATCGACCGGCTCGTAAAGTTGTCCCTGGTGAGCGTAGATCCCTACCTCGCGGAACATCCCTTCCATCCCGAAGGTTCGTGATTCATCGGGAACAATCGGCACAACGTGCTTGCCGATTTTCTTGTCCTTGCAAAGTCGCGAAAGCAGACGGACAACACCCATCGTCGTCGACATGGTCTTGCCAAAGTCGCGTTCGATGGATTTGCGGTAGTCCTCGTAAGTTGGAACCTCAATTTTCGGAACCTCGACCGGTCGGCTGGGAACACTGCCGCCCATGGCTTTTCGCCGTTCTTTGAGGTAGTTGATTTCAATGGAGTCTTCCGCCGGCTTGTAGAAAGGCGCTTTGACGACTTCCTCATCCGAAATCGGAATGCCAAACCGGTTGCGGAACTCGAGCAGTTCCTGTTCGTTGGCTTTCTTTTTGTTGTGGGCAATGTTTCGACCTTCGCCGGTTTCCCCGAGGCCATAACCCTTGATGGTCTTGGCCAAGATGACCGTTGGTCGCCCTTTGTGTTCGACAGCCGCTTTGTAGGCTGCGTAAACTTTTTCCGGGTCGTGTCCACCGCGACGGAGCACTTCCAGTTTCTCATCCGAGTAGTTCTTCACCAACTCGAGCAATTCCGGATGCTTGCCGAAGAAATGGTCACGAATGTAAGAGCCAGGCATCGCGACGTACTTTTGATACTGGCCGTCGACAATTTCGCCCATGCGTTTGATCAGCAAGCCGGTTTCGTCTTTTTCCAAAAGCGGATCCCAATCGTCGCCCCAAACAACTTTGATGACATTCCATCCCGCACCGCGGAACAGGGCCTCAAGTTCCTGGATGATCTTGCCATTACCGCGAACCGGACCGTCCAGCCGCTGCAGGTTGCAGTTGATGACAAAGGTCAGGTTGTCGAGTTGTTCGCGAGCCGCCAATGTCAACGCACCGAGGCTTTCCGGTTCGTCACATTCGCCATCGCCCAGGAATGCCCAGACACGTTGGTTCGACGTGTCCTTGATCCCACGGTCATGCAGGTAACGATTGAAGCGAGCTTGGTAAATAGCCATCAAAGGACCGAGGCCCATCGATACCGTGGGGTACTCCCAGAAGTCTGGCATTAGCCAGGGGTGCGGATAGCTGGACAATCCACCTTCGTCTTCCAGTTCTCGACGGAAGTTTTCAAGCAACGTTTCCGAGAGACGTCCTTCGAGGAAGGCACGCGCGTAAATTCCAGGAGACGCATGGCCCTGGAAATAAATCAGGTCACCATCAAAACCCGATTCGCCGCGACCGCGAAAAAAGTGATTGAAGCCGACTTCATAAAGCGTGGCAGCCGAAGCGTAAGTTGAAATGTGGCCGCCGATGCCTTCAAAGTTTTTGTTCGCTCGAACGACCATCGCCATCGCGTTCCAACGGATAATCGATTTGATTCGGCGCTCGATCTCACGATTGCCTGGATAAGCGGGCTGGTCTTCGGGCTGAATCGTGTTGATGTAAGGCGAGTTGGATTTGACCGGCAAATCGACGCCTTCCGTTCGGGCGCGACCTTCGAGAACCTCCAGAAGGTATCTCGCCCGATCTTCGCCTTTTGACTTGATCACGTACTCCAACGATTCCAGCCATTCAGCAGTCTCCGTTGGGTCGGTGTCGGTGGTCTGCGCCAAATAGGGATTGGGGCTGGACTGCGTTTGCTGTTTTTCAGGTTTGATGACGTCCGCCATTTGGTACCTTTTCGTTTGCGTGTCGCAATTCGGTGTTAGGTAGAATTTATCTTATGGGAAAAATGTTCCCGCTTAGACATTTATTCGATCGGATGCCATTCGCGACAAAACTTTGAGTTTGGCAACCGTCAATTTGATCAAAGCAGTTTCAAAGAGGTTAATTGGAAACCTTGGTATTTCCAGTCCCAACAGCGATGCGCTTTGTTTTTCAAGGCATTCGTCACTGCTTCTCAGGTTCAATTGTTGTGAATTCCATGCCGCCGTAAAGTCAAAATGCTTGGGTCAAATTCCTGCCAGAAAATCAACCGCCTTAACGCGTTCTAGTGGGGTGCATTTCAGCTTAGCGAAAGCGAATTTTCCTTCATTTTTTGGGATCGCTTCCAAAAATCACGAACGTTTGCCGATTTCATCCGTTCAATTCAAAATACCGGCACTCGCGGCTGAAGACCTGGCGTTCAATTCAAGCTGCTGGTCGACATTCGTTTGGTGATCGCGATTCGATCAAGAATTTGCCGGGCCGCCCAGAAAACGAATCCAACGCCAATCACCGAAACCACACTGACAACGATCAGCGGGAATTTTTTTTCGGCCCCGCCCCAAAGCACAAGAAGAGCGACCGACAACATGGGAATCATCACCACAACGAACTGGTAGATGCTGACGATGGTTTTCAATCGGTCGATGGCCGGCTGAACATCGGGGATCTCCCGCAGGCGAAGAAAGTTGCGAAAGAGAACTGGCTGCCAGAATCGCATCGCGCAATAGGTCGCGGCAAAAAATGAATACGCACTGGTGATGAGCCCGGCCAGCAAATGCGAAAAAACAAAATCGATCCAGCCTCTCGAGTTCATCTTGACGTCCATCGACAGGATCAATGGATAGAGAAAACCGGCGGTAATCCACAGCAGGGCACAGGCGATCGCTCCCCAATGTCCAACAACCAGGTTCCGTTCGATGGCTGTTTTAACTTCTTCTTTCGGGATCTTTTCCCGATTCAACGTTCTTCGGACGTTTCGGCTTACCGTTTGAGTGGCCCAGAGATAAAAGAACATAGCAGCTGGAAACGCGATTCCATTCATGATGTTCCGAGTCAGCTTGAAAAATCCAAGCGAATCGGCTGGAACGCTTTCCTCGACGTTGTAGGTCGAAATGAAAACGGCCGCCAATCCACTGATGGTTGCGGCGATCGCCATCACGATAAGCGCCGGGAAGCGACGAAACACGCGGCCAACTGGACCGTCGTCGGGTAAAGTCGCACTTTCAATCTCGGGATCGGTTCCCCATTCCAATTGTCTCGATAAAGGATGAGCTGACTCAAACCGGTTTTCGGGATTCGGATCCAGGCAACGTTGGATTGCACTCACCAAAAGGCGCGGAGCCGAATGCATTCGCGCGAGAGCGGAATCACTAAGTCCCTTTTTCCTTTGCTCAATCATGGCGTTGAGCAGGCCTTGCCAATCTCCCGTATTGGGGATTGCCTCAAACGGTTTATGTCCGGTCAGCAACTCGTAAAGCATGCACCCGAGTGAGTAGATATCGGCCTTGGCATCAAGCGTATCAGGGGTTCGTTCACTTGCGGGACTAAAGGCCTCAAGCTGTTCAGGTGACATGTAGGCCAGGGAGCCACCAAAATAGGCAGCCGGCGAAACGCCTTCGATCTTCGAGCAGTGGCTAATATTAAAATCAACCAGTTTCGGACTTCCATTGGCGGCAATCAGAACATTGGCCGGTTTCAAGTCCCGGTGGAGCACATTTTGTTTGTGAGCGAAAGCAAGGGCATCCGCGAGTTGGCTGCCAAGGCGACAAACGGCTCGCGGCCAATCCAGCTTGGCGACTTCGGTCCGATTTTCGGAATCCTGCGGCGGGGACTCGCCTTTGTCGATCAGTTTCTGATCGATTCCCGAGAGGAATCGTTTGCCGTTTCGTTCGTCCGATTGATGGACAAAACGCGAAATTTCCTGGAGCGTGCCTCCGGACACGTACTGCATGTACATCAAGCGATCGCCCGTATCCGTGTCCTTTCGGACATCGTACACGCGGACAATGTGTGGATGGTCCAGTTGGGCAAGCATCTGGTGCTCAACCCCTTTGTCAGCTGACACCTTTAGTGCAACAAGTCGCTGCATGGAAACTTGTCGAGCCAGGTAAACGGTTGCAAAGGCTCCCTGTCCTAGCCGCGAGATGATTTGGAAATCATCCACCTGGTCGCCGGTCCCGTATTCTTTTTTTTGCAGGGAAGCGAAGACCGATGTGGAAACTTCCGCGCTTTCGCCCAGCAAGCGTCCGAGCGCCGTTTTGCAATTGGCGTAGGTGTTCAGGTACTCGTCGGCAGTAACGGATTCTCCAAGTCGCTGCCTTAGTTGGTATTCCTCATATACCAGGTCGAGCGGCGGTGTTCCGTCCAGCAAGAGTTGCGGCCACTCTTCAAAGTACTCGTCCAGTTGTTTGACAGGTTGATCGTGTTCACGCCTCAACTCGAGGTCAACTTTGATCAACTCGGTGAGAATCAATCTTTTTAGATGAGGGTCATCGGATTCGTCGACGAAGTCCTTGATTGGCGGCGGACCCTCGGAATTTTCCCAAGCATCGGAAAACGCTTCGACCACTTCTGACAGTCGATCCCATAGAAGGGTGTCGTCGTCGCTTTGAATTTCGGTTTGTCGACTGTCGTCCACGGTTTGCTCGAATGCCCTTGGTTTCGTCGAATTGATATTCGGGTTGTGACAAAGTGTAATCGTTGGTTCGGATTGCTTCAAAGTGTATGATGGATGCGGCTGAAATCGAAGTCGATCTCGATTTGAGTTTTCACCTTCCCTTCAATGAGTTCAACGAGATTCTGATGGATCCATCACAATCGCTGCTTTCCGATGAACAACTGGTCGAGGCCATTCGTGATGGCGACTCGAAGGCAACCGCAATCTATTTGCACCGTTGCCGTTTGCCGCTTTTGAGTTTTATCGTGAAACAGATGAGCGATTCGTTGAAACGCAAGGTCGAGGCAGAAGATATTTTGCAGGAAGTCGCTACGAACGCTGTTCAGAACGTTGGCGAAGTCGACTTTACGGACAAGGATCCGTTCGGTTGGTTTTGTGAAATCGCCAAGCGGCGAATCGTGGACGTCCAGCGCAAGTTCTCGGCAAAAAAAAGAAGTGCTGATCGGGAAGTCGGTATTTTTGGTGGTGGCTCAAACGAAAACACCGGACTCGTCAATCTTCTGGTTGCCAGTATTACCAGTCCCAGCGCCGCGTTTTCACGGCAACAAAAAGAGTTCCGTCTTTTGGAAGCCATGAATCAACTTAATGACGAGCAACAAAAGGTGCTCAAGTTGCGTTTCGGGGATGGTTTACCGAGCAAGGAGATCGCGTCCGAAATTGGGAAATCGGATGGGGCAACTCGTGTGCTCATTACCCGCTCACTCAAAAAGCTGGAAGGCATTCTTGCTGCGAATTCCGAAGAATCCGGCTAGCTCGATTCGCCATTCGGCAGACCGTATTTATTCGGCGAGCATCGATTCGTCGTCCACGTAATAGAACGCGCGGCCGCAACGCCGCAGTTTTACTTGTCTTTCGCCTTGATTCTCGGATGGTTCCGGTTTTTCTTTGCGGTCTTCTGCGACCTGTGCTGACTCTTCTTTCATGTTTTTCTCCTTATGAATAGTGTGACTGAGATCCTGAGCGAAAATCCACTGAGTTTGTTACAAAAAAAACCGCGACCGAATTGAATTCGATCGCGGACATACCGCTGGCAGAATCAGTTGAAGCAGCAAACCTGTTTGGGGACACAAGTTAGATTGCCAACGGAAATGTATTGCCAGGTGAAACGGGATAAAAAAGGGGATGAGGGACTAACGATTGGATTGGGAACAGTTTGGAGGCACGCTCTCTAGCAAGCTGCCTGCTAAAACATGACGTTAACGACGATCAAGCCAAGTGCGAAGAATCCATACATCATGCCGAACTGTTTGAATTGTCTTTTCATTTTTGGTTCCTTATGGTTAAGGCGTTTCGCCTTTGGTTTGTTGCTTGGTTCTGATGTCATATGCTGGGAAGCGTATCTTTCTTTCAAAGATTTCAAAAAACTTGGGGAACCGGCCAGAAAAAATCGAAAATGTGCGTTTCGCCCGGGTTTTTGGCAATAAATAATTGTTGGAGTCGAAGGGTTAGCGTCACAAGGAGCTAACGGTTTGTCGGAAATAAACTGTCTTAATTGCAATCAGGTGCTTCAGCAGCGGCCCGAGATGGCCGGCCAACTGGTGTCGTGCCCTTACTGTTCATTTCAGTTTGTGATGCCCATGTCTCCTTCGGCAACGTCGCCCAAACCCATCAGCTATGCAACGCGTTCGAAAAAGAATCGAAGCGTCCTTTTGCCATTGCTGGTTGGATTCGGAATTTTTTCCGGAGTGGCGGTGATTGGCTTGGTGATCTTATTTGTCTTGCTGAACACCAGTTCATCCGATGATATTGCCGATATCGATTCGCCGACTGCCGAACGTAACATTGAGGCTTCGCCGCTACCGAGCAGTCCGCTCGGGCCGTTTTCGCCGCAAACCATGGGCAACTTTGATACCCAGCAGGTGGCCCTCGAGCAGAAACTTTACATCGAGGCTCAAGCTCAGTTTGGCAAGCGACGACGGAATTATGAGCCGACTTCGGTTCGCTGGTTGCCGACAAGCAGGACTTACAACATATCGTTTCAGGCTCGAGATCCCCGTGGCGTGACAGAGCAAACGGTGAGAAATTTCCAAGGCACTCGGGACGCGTTGAATCGGCACATTGCAGAGCGACGAAGAGAAATGCCGGATTTTAAGCTTGGGAAAATCCAGGTCGTAGCATTGGAGTTTCGCGTCACATTCGAAATGGAGACGGGAGGACGCAAGCGATACGGGCTGGAACGATACACCGTTCGACGATTGTACACGCAAACCAACGATAACATTCGCTTCCATGACACGCCGCGCGTCGAGTATATCGGAACACGAACAAGTCCCAATCCTTTCAAGGACGAGGACTAGATCGCTCACGCAGGTTGAGGCATTGCGGCGAGTTCCCTTGGTCATCGCCTCGCGCCAACTTGGTGGCCATTGCCCTGTCTCCATTCGACAGGGGGCTCAATTGGACAAGCGGCTCAATTCGTCAAGGAGCTCACTCCGTCAAGGAGCTTAAGGCGATCCGCGTTCGCATCCTAAAAGCCCCGGATACCAGGCTCGCCGGAGCGGGCGCCGTCAAACTACTTTTTCTTCCGCTTCTTTTTCTCGATCTTCCACTCCTCGATAGCTTTGGGAAGTTTCGGATCAACAAACCCGCGGGCGCCCCGGCCTTCCAGTTTGATTCGGGTATTGGCAAGCTCGCCCGTTTCATCGATCCCCGAATCCCAAAAGCTTTGTTTTTCTTTGCGAGTTTTTGGCGCGACCAAGGGACGAAGAATTCGGAAACCGACCCCCGTTGAAGGTTCGGTCGTATACCACCATGGACTAGGCGGATAGTTTGGGTCTTCTTCCTTCCAGTCGTCGTCGTGTGATTTCATGCGAAATGCCGCCCGCGCCGAGTCAGAATCCAATTCCCAGGAGCCTCCTCGAATGACTCGCGGATAAAGCTTGGTAGGTTTGTTGTAGGTGTCCATCGCGGTCAGGTTTTTGCGGTCCTTTAGCTTGGAGTACCAGTCTTCTGAGTATTCATCGAGGACCCATTCGGCCACGTTGCCGTGCATATCGTAGAGGCCAAATGCATTCGGTTTTTTTTGCGCGACTTGTTGTCGTTCGTCATCCGAGTTGTCTTCGTACCAGGCATATTCTTCCAGGTCATCGGCGTCGTCACCAAAGTAATAGGTCGTTTGGGTTCCGCCGCGGCAGGCGTATTCCCATTCCGCTTCAATCGGCAAACGATAAAACGTGCCGGTGAGCAGGCTCAGCCATTTGGTGTATTGCCGCGCGGTAAACTGAGTCATCGTGGCTGCTGGAGTTTCTTCGCCATCGCCGGCATCGTAAGTAAAGCTGGCGTCATAAAGCGATGAAGCGATGGTTACCGCGTCTGCTTCGTTGCTCTCGTCGACTTTTCGAATACCGGCGCCTTGAAATTCTTTGAAGGTGTCGTGCAGGTCCGTATAGGCGTTGAATTGGCCCCAGGTGATTTCTGTCTTGGCCATCCAGAATGGCGGAACCGTGACTTCGAGTTGGGGCGTTTCGTCGTCATACTTTTCCTCGGCATCGTCGGGGCTGCCCATTTTGAATTTACCGCCCGGGACAGGAATCATTTCGATAACGAACTTGGTGCCCGGGATCGGCTGCTTGTAAGGGACCATGTAACCATGCTTTGTCTTGACGAAGACTCCACTAGCTGGTTTGTCCTTGACCAAACCGATTGGCAATTTTTCTTCGGCCGCATTTTTGTCTTCCGCGGCGGCCGCCTTTTCCTGGAGATCCGAAAATGTTGGCTTCGAACCCGTTGAAGAAATTCCGATCGTGGCCGGTTCGAGGCATCCGCTAAACGCGACGCCGATGATCATCAATCCGAAAAGCAGAGTTGCTATTTGAAAATTTTGTTTGGACATTTTCTTGTTTGCTAGTTTCTTGCTGCGGGCGGAGTCAATTCTCCAACGATGTTTAACCCAATTCTACTGCGAACTTCATCGATTGTAAGGTTTTGTCCAAGCAGGAAGTGCAACTTTGCAATCGCCGACTCAATCGTCATGTCTTCCCCGCTAACCACTCCCGCGTTTGCCAGGGCGGTTCCAGCCGCATAGTCCCGCGGAGAAACGGTGCCATGTTCACATTGCGAGCAGGAAACAATGACGACACCACGATTGGAAGCCTTCTCCAATACATTCAGGAAATCCCGGTTGTTTGCCGGGCCGGTTCCGACGCCATAGGTTTCGAGGATCAATGCTTCCAAGGGTTGGGCCAACAGGTTTTCGACAACATCCGCCGACAAGCCGGGAAAAAGGCGGAACGTACCCAGACGAGTTGAGCGAAAGTTCGCCAATTGTAAAGGCTGTGGTTCGCGTTGCAGAAACCGTCGTTCGAAGATTCGAATCGTGGTTCCAATTTCTCCAAGCGGGAGGTAATTCGGAGAGCGAAATGCGTCAAAGTCGTAGACGCTGGCTTTGGTGGCTCGACAACCGCGGAGCAGGTACTCACCGAACAGGATGCAGACTTCCGGAATATCATGTTCGGCCGCGATTAAAAGGGCGGTAACCAGATTGTCACGCGCATCATTTCGCGTCTCGCAAAGAGGGATTTGCGAGCCGGTCAGGATGACCGTTTTTTGCAATCCTTGAAGCAAGAAAGCAAGTGCCGATGCCGTGTAGGCCATCGTGTCGGTTCCGTGAAGCACGAGAAAGCAATCGAAGTCATCGTGCCGCGAAACGATGGCTTCCGCAATTTTCCCCCAGTCACGAGGCGTCATTTGCGCGGAGTCCATCACCGGTTCAAACTCAAAGATCTCGTAATCGGGCATCTTGCTTTCGCCGATCTCGGGAGTCTTCGAAAGCTGTTCCTGCAAAAACCCGGCCGCGACCTCGTAGCCCTGCTCCGTTGACTTCATGCCAATGGTGCCGCCGGTATTGATGATCAGGACTTTTCGACGTTTTTCCACTTGGTTTCCGCTTGCTAGCAAGGCTTGGATTGAGATTGACCCATTTCAGCCGAATTGTAATCTTGGGTCCAGTGCTATCGAAATTTTTTGGATCCAACGTTTAGGTGAATTCATGGCCGAAAATCAAAATACACCGCAACCGATACCGGTCAACGATTCAAACGCCGTTAGTTCCTATGCGAATTTTTGTCGCGTGACCGGATCGCCTGAAGAACTGATCATCGATTTCGGATTGAACGCCCAGCCGATGAATTCGAACGACAAGCCGGTGGAAATCAACCAGCGAATCATTCTGAATTTTTTCACTGCAAAGCGGCTACTGCACGCACTCCATGTTTCGGTCCAACGCCATGAGGAAGTATTTGGCGAAATCGAAACCGACATTCAAAAACGAGTCAAACCCCAAGAGACGGCTTCCTCTTAAAGAAGTCGAATGGTCATTTCCCCCTTGACCATAAATTCCCAAGAACGGCAGACAAGTTGTCTGCCGTTTTTTATTTACGCGTCGAGCAATGGAATCGGCCAATTCCGCTTTTCGCATTTGATGTTGGCCCAAAAAAAGGAATGCGTTAGCCTTTCCGAAACGCTCACATGCCAGGAAGCTGCAAGGAAGCAATGTCATGAGACTCAAGTTTGCCGCGGAACAATTCAAAGATCGATATTTCGGCAATCGAAACAAACGTTGGTCGTTTGTTTCCCAACTGCTGGACGACCCTCGACGCGGTGCTGAGTTGGGTGTGAAAGGCGGACGTTTTTCCGCCAACATATTGCAGGCTCATGAAAACTTGCATTTGTTTGCCGTCGACTTGTGGGGATTGCCTTGCGACATTCAGTCGATTCCACCAGGTCCTGAGGTGGTATACGACGAAAACCTTGCTTTCATGAAAGAATTTGAAAGTCGGATTGAACCATACGCGTCGCGAGTCACGCCGATGCAAATGCCGACAACTTTCGCCGCACCTTTAATCGAAGATGAAAGTCTCGACTTCATTTTTATCGATGCCAATCATACCTACGATGGCGTCGCGGTCGATATCGACGATTGGGTACCCAAGGTCCGACCCGGCGGGTGGATTACCGGCCACGATTACTCCAACAAGTTTCCAGGTGTGGTTCAGGCGGTCTTAGAGCGATTCGAACCGGAACAAATCGAACTTGGCCCCGACACGGTTTGGGCAGTCAAAAAGTTCTGAACTGGCGAACTTCGATCCCCCATTTTATTGGCGGAATGCGCCGGCATCCCCTCTAGCTCCCGATTAGGGCGATTTGGAGATCGCTGAGGTGTTGGTTATCGAGCACCCCATTGATCATTCTTACCAATTCGAAATACTGACGGCCAACGAGTCGGCTTTCAAGTGTTTTTGAACTTGAATGCCGTTCCATGAATCGCTTTTCGAGATCCTGCTTTGAGATCCCCTATGGCCAAGAAAAACATTGCTGACGTTGCCGTTGAAGGCAAAACTGTTTTGATGCGAGTCGATTTCAACGTGCCGTTGGATGACGACGGAAACATCACGGATGATCGCCGAATTGAGATGGCGCTGCCGTCGATCAAATCAGTTCTTGAGCGAAATGGGAAGCTGATTTTGATGAGTCATCTTGGGCGCCCGAAAGGCGAGCCTGATTCAAAATACAGTTTGCGACCCGCAGCGGTTCGGCTTGGTGAGCTTGTTTCGAACGAGGTTCATTTCGCGACCGATACGGTCGGAGATTCGGCAAACGAATTGAAATCAAAACTCGAAAACGGCCAGGCTTTGGTTCTTGAGAACCTTCGTTTTGACTCAGCCGAGAAGAATGGAGACGAAGGGTTTGCGGCCAAGCTTGCCGAAGGAGTCGACATCTATTGCAACGATGCATTTGGAACTTGCCACCGAAACCATGCTTCGATGTTGGCGGTGCCACAATGCATGGGCGACAAGCCCAAGGTAACGGGGTTCCTGGTTGAAAAAGAAATTCGCTACTTGACGGAGGTGATCGCGAATCCAGAACATCCCTTTGTTGCTATCCTGGGGGGAGCCAAGGTTTCCGACAAAATCAATGTGATCGAAAATCTTTTGGGGATCTGTGATCAAGTCATCATCGGTGGTGCGATGGCCTACACCTTTGCCTTGGCGAAAGGTGGCAATGTCGGGAAATCTCTTTCCGAGCCCGACAAAGTCGATCTGGCCAAAAGCCTCATTGAGCGTGGCGGTGAAAAGCTCGTTCTGCCTCTGGATGTTCATTGCGGTGATGACTTTTCAGGCGACTGCAAAAAAGCCATCGTCGATTCCGGACAAATTCCGGAGGACTCCGAGGGGCTTGATATCGGGCCGAAAACGATTGATGCCTACAAGGCGATCGTATCCGGAGCAAAAACCGTGGTTTGGAATGGGCCGATGGGCGTTTTTGAGATGCCGCCTTTTGATGCGGGAACCCGGGCGGTCGCCCAAGCAATCGCGGAAAGTAACGCCACAAGTATCATCGGTGGCGGAGACAGCGCAGCGGCCATTGCCCAGTTTGGACTCGAGGATCAAGTGACGCATATTAGCACTGGCGGTGGTGCAAGCCTTGCCATGCTCGAAGGCAAAAAGTTTGGTCCGGTTGAAATCCTGGACGACAAGTAAGCCTACGCTTTTTCCGTTTTGGCGATACTTGCACGCCAAACAAAAAGGGCGCAAATCAGCATCATGCCAGCACCCGTTAAATACGGAATGGCGAGACCCAGCTTGAGTAATGGAATCGCAATTCCCGAACCAACAATTCGGGACAACGAATTAAAGCTTTGTCCGAGTCCCAGCATCGCACCCTGTCGGTTTTCCGCAGATGCCTTGGAAAGCATTGCATGTAAAGATGGCTGAAGTCCCGCGTACCCGGCTGCCACGACCGACATTGCCACGAAAAGCAACGTGATTGATTGTGACTGCAAGGCGTAGATGACGAGCGAAAAACCGGCGACTTCAATTAAGGCTCCTCCGCCGGCCAAAATCGGTTCGGGTATCCGGTTGGCCAAGGGTCGAACAATTCCCCCTTGAACGAACGCGACGATCAGACCAATAAACGCGAAAGTCAGGCAGACTTGTTTCCAAGTGAACTGAAATGGCCCAGCAGCGGCCACGTCTTCGGGGCCTTTCAGCAACATTGAAAGCGTCGTTTCGAGATTGGCAAATGCGAAGACGCAGATCGCGATCGATAACACGGTGAAAAAGATTCGAGGTGATCGCGACGCAATTGCGAAAGCCTGGAAATCAAAAATCTTTCGACCCGTGTCGCGATTCTTCTCGGGGTTGGATTCCGGCAATAGGAAAACGGCCGACAGGAAAGCGAATGCCGAAAGAATGGCCGCCGCAAATCCGGGCCAGGGCCCCGGTGGTGCATTCTCGTTAGGAACCGCCAGGAAGCCAATTAACGGACCAAAAGTAAAGCCCATCCCAAACGCCACGCCAATCAACGCCATTCCCTTGGTTCGGTTTTTCTCTGTGGTCGAATCGGCAATGTACGCTTGCGCAGTCGGAATGGTCGCTCCTGCGATTCCCGCTCCAATTCGAGTGATGAACAACCACACCAGACTTTGATTGATCGTTGCTATCCCAAACAGCGTGTAAAAGAATACGGATCCCAGGAGTCCAACCATCAAAACGGGTTTCCGTCCGATTCGATCCGACAAGTTTCCCCAGATCGGCGCAAACAAGAATTGCATCGCAGAGAAACTCGCCATCAAGGCGCCGATTTTCCAACCGGCGGGATCCGCTGCGAATTGGTCGGCATAGATCGGCAAGAGTGGCAGCACCATCCCGAAACCGAGAAGGTCAATGAAAACCGTCAAAAAGATGACCAGTAACGATCCTTTGCTTGGTTCTCGATTCGGGTTTTCTTCAAGGTCGGACATGCGCGATGGATATTTGATCGCAGAAGGATTTGAAATGGATTACGATACGGATCGTTATCTAACAATAGAAACAAAAGCGTTTCAGTTTCATAGGGAGCTTTGGAAGTGCATTACCCCACGATTATTTGGATGGTACTTTTTGCCTTCGTGTCGACTCCGGCATTCGGCCAATCAGAATCGTTGGGCGAGCCCAGTACGCTACCGGGCTATGATCGGTATAAAAAAGTCGCCGCCGCGATTCCCAAGATGACCTCGGCCGGACGCATTACCGATGTGGCCTGGGGCGAGGACGAATCGTTTTTTGACTTCAAGAAAGATGGGAAGGATTTCCACTTCCTGATCGAAACCGGAAAAGTTGTCGAAGGTAAAAACGGAAAAAAAGCGATTACGCCGAAGAATTTTTCTCCTCGTGGACGTTGGGACGCAGCGGTCGGGCGAGCCAAACAAGCCACGGAAGTTGTATCGCCGGACAAGACGCTCAAAGCGGTTTACGCGGAGAACAACATTCGAATTGTTCCCAATGGTCAGAGTCGTGGTCGCGAAATGGAAGTCACCAAAGATGGCACCGAACGTCGGCGCTACGGAACAGCTTGTTGGGTGTACGGGGAAGAGCTTTATCAAAGCCACGCAATGTGGTGGTCGCTCGATAGCACCAAGTTGGTTTACTACGAAATCGACGAATCGCATATGCGCGATTATTTCTTGACGGTGAACAATGCGGCTAACCCGCTTAAATCGGACGCGGATCTCTACACCAAGCTAATGCGGGTGCGGTACCCAGTTGCTGGGCAGCCAAACCCGAATGTAGCGCTTCATGTTTTTGATACAAAAACGATGAAGTCCAGGAAGCTTGAATTTGACGGACCAAGCGACCAATACCTGTACAACGTGCGGTTTACACCGGACGGCAAGTCGCTTCTCGTCAATCGAACCAATCGTCGGCAGAACAAACTGGATGTCCTGTCGGTCGACATTGAGACCGGCAAAGTCAAAACCGTGGTGACGGAGTCGCAGGAAACCTGGCAAGAAAACCGCCCAATGATTCATTTTCTCTTGGACAATCGACGCTTCGTGTGGGAAACGGAAAAAACCGGATGGAAGCATTATGAACTCCGCGATCTCGAGGGAAGGCGGCTCAATAAGCTTACGGACCATGGCGAGTATGCCGTCGATCAGATCTTGCGAATTGACGATGAGTCCGGATTCGTCTATTTCACGGCGTTTAGCGACTTGGGCAATCCCCTCAATCAGCATTTGCATCGCGTGAAGCTTGACGGAAGCCAACATCAAAAGTTGACGACTGGCTCGCTCAATCATACTTGGTTTTCGATTGCCCCTTCGGGGAAGTGGTTTCTCGCAACGCTGGAATCGGTCGACCAACCCGCCAAAACCATTCTGTATGATCGGGATGGCAAACCGTTGGCCGTCATCGCAAAAGGCGACACGTCGAAGATGGCAAAGGAACTCAAGCTCGCCGAGCCAGAGTTGTTTTATTTTACGGCGGCAGATGGGAAAACAAAGATCTATGGGGTTCTCCATAAACCCTCAAATTTTGACCCGAGCAAGAAGTATCCACTCGTTATCGATGTATACGGTGGACCTGGTTCGCGGGGCCCCACAAACACTTATCATCCGGCCAACAAAAATTGTGAGTTTGGCTTCCTGATTGCCAAGATTGGCAACCGTGGAACCACGCATCGTGGAAAGGCTTTTGAGTCGGCCAACTACCGCGGCTTGGGCGGGATTGATATCCAGGACCAGGCAGACGGAGTCAAGTTTCTGCGGCAGAAAAATTTTGTCGATGGAAAACGTGTTGGAATATTCGGGCACTCTTATGGTGGATATATGTCGGCCTTGGGAGTCCTCAAGTACCCGGAGATTTTTCACGTCGCCGTATCGGGGGCACCCGTAACCGATTGGAAAAACTATGACACGATTTACACCGAGCGGTACATGCAAACGCCGGCAGAAAACGAGTCGGGCTATCGAGACGGTTCTTGCCTCAACTACGTCAAGAATTTAAAAGGCAAGCTCTTGCTGGTTCACGGACTGGTCGACGACAACGTTCATCCGTCAAACACCTGGCAACTCGTCCAGGCGCTGCATCAAGCCAATAAGCGATTTGATGTGCAAGTGTTCCCGAACAATGCCCATCGAATCAAAGGACCCTACAACGCCATTCGTTGGGAATACCTTCACCGGCATCTCAAACCGACGCCGAATCCTAAGCAAGGTGGTTCGGCTGCCGCAATCGAATAATCTGAATGGCCAGCAGGATGAGCCAGGCGAGGAGCAATGCAATCGCGTTTGCACTGGTGATGATTGGCCAAAGCATTGATGAATCAAGGTGGGACTTCATCGTGTTGGTCGATGCGAAGTTGATCGCTGGAATGGCGAGCAGGATGGCGATCGTGTGTCTCCACGGTTTGGATAGGCTGTCGCGTATGGATTGGCTCATTGATAAAAGCGTGAGTGCGGGAACCAGCAAAAGCCAATCGTACGCGTGGTGATACACGGCGATGGTCGTCGTCAGGAGCAGAAGGCAAAGTCCAAGCTGTTGCGATGCCAGATCGTTTGCTTTCGTTCGCTTGGTGACGAAAACTCGATTGCTGAAATACAGAACCACTGAGCTCGCGCCCAACAGGAAGAGCATAACGAGGAGCTCGGCCATTCCCGACGATTTCGCACCGAACCATTTGCATATCAAAAAGTAAGTGTCGAGTCGCGTAAAACTGGTTGCCGGATCACGTCCTTCATAACCATCAAAAAGCTGGTTGTTTTGTTGAAGGATTTCAAGGAACGGTCCGCTTCCTCCTGCGTGAACGCAAATGTACCCAATCAAAGGCAGTGTGATGACGCAGCCGATGAGGAGTCCTGTTAATGCCGGGCGATACTTTTTGGCGGCCAGCATTTGGATGAAGACGAGACATCCAAAAGTGGGTTTGAAGGTCGCTAGTGCCAGCATCCAACCCGAACGCCACGTTTGATTCCCACTCCAATACAAGGCAAGCAAACAAAACATGGAAACCTGAAGGGTCGATTGCCCGAGCGCAAGGTTCATGTGCCCCGGGCGGGAAAACAGGATCAGCGCCGCCAGCAGAATGACTTGGTCGCCGCGAGGACGCGTTTCCACAAGGCGGAGGCAAGCGAATGCGAAAACAATGACGAGAAGGATCGTGACGCAGAAGTTGAGCCAGCGGGCAATTGGATAACTGGGCCAACTCAATGGTTGGTGGATGATCAGTGTGAGCGGGGAGTAAAGCGGAAACAGTTGTCCAACCGGGTACCGAGCCATGTGATCTTTGGCGTCGTAGGGGTTGTGTCCCTCCGCCAACGAGCGACAGGGAAAGTAGATCGCGTCGCGAAAATCCTGGAGCCCCCAATGTTCCCTGGAGACTTCAGAAGGTGAACCGGCCAGTCCATGAATTCGAATCGCCGATAGGGCGACGATCAACGCCAGTAGCGAAAGCGAAACCGGGTACCGATTTCTGTGATAGATCGCTTTCGCAGTTGAGAACATGGCTGGAATCAGGAAACAGGGTTCGGCTCAAGGCTTTGGGTGCCCGTCGTCGCCGCTTCGATGGAAGGGATCAAATGTTCCCGAAGCGCCGTTTCGGCAAGCTCAATCGTCTCATTCACGTTAAGGACGCCTTGGGTAATATGAGCCGAGTTGACCGTGAAAATTCCGGGAATCGACAGGCGAATCGGGGGCACTTTTTTTGAGTAGTTCAAAATCGGAAGGGCCATCACATTTTTGACTCGCGAGACTTTGAAGTCGACAAAGTCACTCATCTGCAACTTCGGGTACATCTTCAAAAGTGTGTGCTGGAATTCTTCTCGAATGGATTCGTCGGTCTTTTGCATCCACTGGTTTTCTTGCGGAACATATTTGGGCAAGTAGACCAGGTGGTTGCCTTTGAAGAGCGCGGGATCAACGATTCGAGTCATTTCAATGATTCCCGTCAGCGGCACCCAATCGTCCGTGATATTGGTCACGTAATAGGGTGAGAGCGACTTTCGTAACAACGCCGAGGCACATACGATTCCCTGATATTCGACGGCGTTACAAGCCTCAGATTCTTTCGCTGAAAGTTGTGGGCAGATTTTCGGAACCAAAGTTGCCGGGACGGTTAGCAATGCCCGGTCAAAGCCCTGCCGCTCCTCGTTTGAGTTGACTTGAATCTTGTGATCCGCTTCGATGACTTGTTTCACCGGCGCGTTGAGCCGCAATTCGATTCCTTTGTCTTCAATGACGGATTTGGCCCGCTGAAGAATCGTCTCGTATCCGCCGCGAACGCAGCCAAACATTTCTTTCTTGATTCCCGTGCGCCGCGCTTTGTACATTCTTTGAATGGTTGCCCAAATAAATGCCGCTGAGACTTTGTCGTGATTATCTCCCAGCTTCGCGCGCAAAAGCGGCTTCCAGATCTTGTTGAATGTGCCCTGCCCCGACCACCTCTTTAGCCATTCATCGACTGGAATCGACTCAAGCCTGTCGCTGTTCCTGATTTTGGAGGCCGCAAAAATGGTTGATCCAAGCCGAAGTTTTTCAATGAGATTTAGCGGTGGAAAACGAAGAAATTCAAAGGCGTTGGACATCGAATAAAGTTGGCCACCAGAATAGAAGCCCGTACGCGTCTCGACCCAGTCAATCTGGTCATCCAGGCCGAGTTCGTTAAGGAATTGGAGCAGTCGTGAATCGGTCATTGAGATGACATGATAGTGGCGGTCCCAACGGATGCCGTTGAGTTCCCACGAACTTGCGAGTCCCCCCAGTTCATTCGATGCTTCGAAAATTGTGACTCGTTGACCCAATTCGCGAAGCGACAGGGCCAATCGAATTCCCATCAGGCCGCCGCCAACGATGGCCCAATGCTTTGCCGCACTTGGGCGCACGCATTCGCTATTCGGTTTCGAGTTGGCTGGTGATGGTCGCAAGGAATTAACCAATGGAATGTCAGGGGCAAATGCCGCTTGAAAGATGGTGTCGACTCCCATTTTAGCTAGCCGGTTCACTCTCGACGCGACTCCGTGGCCAAGAATCAACGCCGTGGAAACTTGATTTGGATTATGCGTCAGAATTTTCCGAATATTCGGATTGTTCCTGCGAAGCAGGAGGCAGGTTGCCTGCGTTGTTTAATGGGAAAAACGCAGACCCTAGTGTTCATGTTGGTTGAAGGAGACCAGGAACGATGAATGAGAAAGCCGAGCGGGATATCGAAAAGACTTACGGCGATTCCGAATTCGTTGACAAACTACGTCGATTGGCGGACGCGATTGAAAACGGAGACAAGTTTGAGATTCAGATTGCCGGTGAACGCATCTATGTCCCGGTTCGTGCGACCTACAACATTGAACACGAACGTGAAGCGGGACTCGAGGAAATTGAATTCCAGATCAAATGGTCCGATGAGGATTGAGGTTTGATCCGCCTCGGTGGATCGACTTGTTGCACCGACTTGGTGCGCCGACTTGGCATACATGCAAAAAGCCGAAGCAACGCTTCGGCTTTTTAATGCAATCGATCATTTTTCGTTTTGCCCTTGGAACGAGAGCGAAACGAGTGTTCCTATCGAGCAAAGGCCGGCAGGTCACGACCGCGCCGAATGCGACTACGCATGAGTTGCATTGCGTTTTCCTGCATTTCTTGCTCCGCAACTTCGCTCCACGGTCCTTCAGCCAATGAGATGTTGTATTGTCGAAGGAGGGTTCCGCTCACGCGGGCGTAGTTGAGCAGCGCGAGGTTGTAGTCGACGATGGCGCGATTCAAATTGGATTCCGCGGTGGCGGTACGTTGCAGCGCGTCGAGATAAAAGAAAATTCGGTCGATTTTTCCGGCGCGATCTTTCTTGATATCTCGTTCTTGCTTCACCGCCTGAAAGTTGTTGTAGCTGTTTTGAATGGCATTGAAAGCGCGATCGACTTCCGTGTAGGCCGCATTCAGATCGTGAAGAATCTGTCGCTGTTGCTCTTTGAGCAAGGCTTTCTCACGTGAAAGTTGAAGTTCCGCGTTGCGAATGGCCAAGTAGCCCGTTCGCCGACCGAGGGCTCCGGAAAGCTCAAAGCCGAGTTGCCAGTTATCCAGGTCACCACCGATCATGTCATCAAACGCACTTCCTTCGGAGGTTCCACTGCTACCAAACAGGTTGTCACCAAATCCGGCCCAGGCTTGATTGGCGACCAGGTCAAGTCGCCACTGGTTCAGCTGTTTGGCGGCCACCAACTCCAATTCGCGTTGCTTGACGATCCACTTTTGGCGACGAATTTCCAGGCGTTCCTGCATGGCGGATTCCTGGGATGCATCCCAATCCAGGATCACCTCGGCGATCGCAGGCGTTGTGGTGGGGCGGATCAGTTTTCCGTCATTATTTGGCAGGCCGAGGATTCGCCTCAGGTTTCGCTCCGCCCCAAGGACACCAAGGGAGCCTTGCAGACGGCCGCTGATCGCATCTTCGACTTGTTGTTGGAACGAGAAAAACTGTTGTCGCGGTTGTGCTTCTTCGTCGGCTCGCCCAATTCCACCGTCCAATAGCTTCTGTTGCTTTTCCCAGGTGTCTCGGACAGCGTCTCGAGTCTTAACGCGAGCGTCCAGGTCGCGGAAAGCAAAATACAACTCCCAATACGCGGTTTCCGTGTCGTTGATCAACTCGCGAATGGCTGTTTCGAAATCGACCAGAGAAACGTCTTCGCGAATTCGCGCGATCAAGACACCGTTGTAGTTTCCTGCAACGGCATTGGGTCCTGCGATTCGATTGACGGCGGTGCCGAAACCACGAAGGAGCGGCTGCCGAACTTCGAGGACGTTTTGCGTTGTCCAGTTACTTCGAAACCGGTTGAATGCAGGGTCGAAAGTTCCAAGTCGACTATAGTTCGAAATGTTCCGCGCGGAAAAGCGGGTTCCTGCGGCCGTCGTTTTGGAAAGTTCGAAGTTGAAACTTCCCGTGTCGGTTTTGGCGGAGCCGAGGCTGGCAGCGAAAATGTTGTTAAACTTCTGTTCGGTATGGTTCATGAACATGCTTGCCGAAACTTGTGCGTCGAATGCGGCAAGCGCGGCTTCCGTACTTCCAAGGGCATTCGTCGAGGCAAGAGCCGGGTCGTAAATGGTCGACGTGCCTGCCGGTCCACTGACGACGCGACCGCCCAGTTTCTGCAAGACCTTGCTGTTGGCCAGGGCCATCTCGATCGCTTCATCGAGGGTCATTGGAAGTTTCTCGAGGTCCTTCCAGTTGTCCCTTTTCACCGTCACCGGCGGTCCGGTGCGAAGCTCGTCCGTGGACTCAACCATCGGATCCGCGATCTGCGGATATTCCGAAGGCAGGTGCGGAGGCGAAACCAACCCGTCATCCGATGTAGCAAAGTTGACTTTGCTGCTGCGACAGCCAACGGAGGCGATCGTCAATAGACCGACCAACAGGATCAGAGCTTCAAGGCGAAATCGCCTCGACGATCGATACGAGCTTCGGGTAAGTGCGAATATCTGTTCTCGCTTGGGAAACATCGGGATGTCCGTCGATTGGGAATGGATTAAGCCGTAAATCACGCACGAAGCGCAACACTGGCACCATGGGATCTATCGGTCCAACCCCATCAATCGATTCATTCTGCAGGCCAACGCCCAACTGCTTCGCTCGATCGGTGCATTTGGCATTTTTGGGAAAACTCGTACAAGCCCTACAGTTTGACATCGCCCACCCCATTGGATTCGGATTCGGGACCAAGAAACCGGGAATTGCCCGCCTGGAAGGTCACCCTGCCCGCAAAGTTTAACATCCGGCCCCGTTTTCCAACGTCCAACCCGGAACTAATTCGTGCCCGAACTCAAACGCTTTCGGAAAAACAGCCGCGCAAGAAAAGTGGCAACGCTTGCGCTCAGGAACGCGGCTGTCAGAACCCCGGCAAACAAACTATTCATGAATAGAAATTGGATGGTTCCATAGTTCGTTGAAAAGTCGTCACTTCCCAGTCGTGCAAGAAACCGATTCACAGCGGGCACGACGGCCAGGTCGCTTTCGTCGACTTGAGTTGCCGGATCCGCCAGCATTGCCAACTCGCTTGCGCCGAGGAACCAAAACAGAATCAGCCCCACGGCCAACAATATCTTGAGGGCAACCAGCACGAGATCGCGCGGCGTTGCTTGACGGCGTTGCAACCCAGCAACGAGGTTTCGTGGGGATAAGTATGCGGCAATCGCGATAAGAACGATTGCCAACAGGGAGATGCCCGGAAAGACGACTGGAGCTTCGGGGTGAAGCCATGTCAGCAAAAGGTGAACGATCGAAATGGTCAGCATGCAGGCTGCGGACAGGACAAGAAGTGCCCTGCCATTTTTGATTCCCAGGAAACTTGAGGTCGCACAGCCAAACGCAACGAGACCACATCCGCCAATGGCTAGTGGCGGAAAGGCAACCAGGTAGTTCATCATTGGCGATTCCGTGGCCGGGTTATTTGCAGAAATCCAACCGAGCCCCAGCAGCAAATTCCAGGAGGTCGTCGCCGAAAGGAGCAAAAGCAGGCCAACGTTAAGAAGCCAATACATGAACGGATTTCCCGAATTGGACGTTCGTCAACTTTCGATAGGAGCTTTGTTGCCGTCATCGTCGACACGAACCATGGTGACCGTCGTTGTAAAAATGGACTCGGAACGAACGTCATTTCCGCGAGTGACATTGACCAGATAGTCGACCGACGTATTTCCGACCCGTGTCTTGGTCGTGGTAAAATTCAAAATGGTCCCCTCGCGCACGCCTTTTTTGAATTCGACTCGATCCATGGCAATGGTGACGAACCGGTATTCCGGATATTCCAGAGTCGCCGCGATCCAGGCGTATTCATCGACCCATTTGAGCATATAGCCGCCGAACAGAAATCCAAAATGATTCAGGTTTTCCGGTAATACGAGTTTGTGGTTTTCCATGGCAGATTGACAGATTTGGTTCATCGGAAAGGGTCGAAATTGACGTTTGATTTTTCGCAAAGCCCAATCGAAGTTGCAAGCGGTGCATTCGAAATCGAGTTTCTCCCGTTCAAAATGGCCGAAATGCAAATGCAGTAGAAAAAATATGAATAATTTGCGAAAATGGGTAACCGTAATTGAGAGCAAATAATCATTACGAGAATTTGAAATTGCGCACGCATCGAGAAGTTACTATTGGCGGAAACGCACATCGGCTTCTCTTTTCCACTGCTGGGCCGAATTGGCATACAGCCTCTGCGTGCGAACCTAATATCGAGGAGCGATCCCTAACCGATCGTTGATATTTTGAGCACCGCAGAACAGTCGAAAGTTTCCCTCGATCGGGAATTCTCTCAGACCGACATTGAAAAATTCTACGAGCCATTTTCTCCCGCTGATTCATCCTTGTTTGAAAGGTTGATTTATTGGAGTCTCGCGCTACCAGATCATGTCGCGTTTCGTTTTCTGAATGACGGCGAGGATGACGTCACGGAACTCACCTACAGTGAGTTGGATCGGCGAGCGAAAGCCATTGGAGCCGAATTGGTTGCTCAGGGGTTGAAAGGGCGACCTGCACTTTTGTTGTTTCCACCGGGACTTGAGTTTGTCGAAGCGTTTTTTGGTTGTCACTATGCGGGCGTGATTCCGGTGCCGGCCTATCCGCCTCGCCGTAATCGAAACATGGGTCGCATCAATGCAATTTCGGAAAACTGCCAGGCGGCGGTCGCCCTTAGTGTTCGTGAAGTGATTTCACGAAACGAGGGGATGCTGGATGACGCGCCTTCGCTTCAGCAGATCCCCTGGATTGCGGTTGAAGAGATTCCCCAGGAACTTGCAAGTGACTGGGTCAAGCCGAAAATCCAGATGGATGATCTGGGTTTGATTCAGTACACGTCTGGCTCAACCGGTACGCCCAAGGGCGTGATGTTGACGCATCGGAATCTTACCGCGAATTGCAAAATGATCACGGCCCTGTTTGGGCAAACGCGCGAAGATTCGAGTGGGGTTTCCTGGTTGCCACTCTATCACGACATGGGATTGATCGGCGGCGTGTTGGAACCTTTGTACCTCGGCGGTTCGATGACACTGATGAGCCCCGTGGCGTTTTTGACTCGGCCTCTCCGTTGGTTGAAGGCCGTCAGCAAATACAAGTGCACCATTTCGGGCGCTCCAAACTTTGCTTACGAGCTCTGCGCTCAGAAAATTCCCGACGAAGAGTTGGATTCGCTTGACCTAACCAGTTGGAAGGTGGCGTTCAACGGTGCCGAGCCGATTCGTGCCGAAACGCTACGCCGATTCACCGAAAAATTCAAACGCTGCGGATTTGAGCATGAAACCCACTATCCCTGCTATGGGATGGCCGAAACCACATTGATTGTCACCGGGTGCCACGACAAACGTAGCCCGTTGGTCCGGTACTTTGACCGTAAAGCACTGGACGATCAAAAAGTGATTCCGGTTGAAGAAGAGCACGCCATGGCACGGGCCCTGGTTAGCTCGGGAACCTGCTTGAAAGGCACGACGCTGAAGATCGTCTGTCCCGATACTTTCCGTGAATTGAGCTCCAACCAGATTGGTGAGATCTGGGTCCAGACGCCGGGCGTCGGAAAAGGTTATTGGAAGAAGGAAAGCGAAACCCAGGACATTTTCCACGCCAACTTGTCTGACGATGAAACCAAGCAAGACTATTTGCGAACGGGAGATCTTGGTTTCCTCGATGGCGAAGAGCTTTTCGTCACCGGGCGACTCAAGGACTTGATCATCATTCGTGGTGTCAACAAGTACCCTCAAGACATCGAGGCGACGGTTGAAAATTCGAGCCCCCGATTGCGTCGTGCGGGGGCCGCAGCCTTTTCCGTTGACCATGACAACTCCGAGCGGCTGGTGGTCGTTTGTGAAGTCGAGCGAGGACAAAACAAAGTTTGGTCGGACGTTCTTCAATCGGTACGTTCCGATGTAGTTGCCGAACATGATTTGCCGCCTGACGCGGTGATTCTTGTGCGTTCTGGAAGCGTTCCGAAAACTTCCAGTGGAAAAGTCCAGCGGAAATTGTGTCGCCAGCAGTTTCTCGACGAGAAATTGTTGGTTGTCGCGCGGTGGTGCGTTTGGGAAGAGCAAGCCATCGAAGCAGAACAGGGCGCCGTTGAAACGGACCACGGTCAACCTTTGAGCGAGGAGCAGCAGAGGGTTTCTCCAATCGTTGGCAATGCGGTCAAGGCAATCGCAAAAGAGCGCGCCGGCCAACTCGACTTCAACACCAATATTGTTGTTGACCTGGGACTTGATTCACTTGAGCGTTTGCAAATCGCTTACTCGTTGGAAGAAACTTTTGGTGGTCGAATTCCCGATGATGTGTTGCAGGAAATCGAGACGATCGGGGAAATTACCGACGCGATCATTGAGTATGTGGGCAGCGAGCCAATCAAGGCAGACGCCAATGAAGTCGTCAAAGCCAAAAAGCCTCGGCCCGAAAACGTTGAGATCCCGGAATCCTACTACGTTCTCGACAAGATGCCCGAATTTATTCGGGTGCAGCAGCTGAAATCGTTGATGACTTCAACCGGAGTCAGGAATCCCTTTTTCAGCGTCCACGAGGGCCGAATCGGAGACACGACACATATTGAAGGTCGTGAACTGATTTCCTATGCCAGTTACAACTACCTGGGGTATTCAGGCGAACAGTCGGTTATCGATCAGGCAAAGCAGGCCATCGACAAGTTTGGGACGAGTGTTTCGGCGAGTCGTCTGGTTTCCGGTGAAAAAACGATCCACAAGGAACTCGAAAACGAGATGGCCGAGTTCCTGGGCGTCGACGACGTGATTACTTTTCCAGGTGGTCACGGCATGAACGAAACGGTCATTGGCCATGTCCTGGGCCCGGGCGACCTGATCATTCACGATTCTCTTGCCCACAATTGCATCATCAAGGGCGCCGAGCTTTCCGGCGCACGCCGAAGACCATTTGAACACAACAACTGGCAGCAGTTGGACGAGGTCCTTGAAGAAATCCGGCACGAGTATCGACGCGTGCTGATTGCGATCGAAGGGCTTTACAGCATGGACGGCGACTTTCCCGACTTGCCAAAGTTTGTGGAAGTCAAAAACAAACATAAGTCGTGGATGTTTATCGACGAAGCCCACTCGATCGGTACTTTGGGAGAAACCGGGCGCGGCATCGGAGAGCTTTATGGAGTTCCGCGGGACGAAATCGAATTTTGGATGGGCACGTTGAGTAAATCCTTCGGCAGTTGCGGTGGTTTCATTGGTGGACAGCAGCAACTGATCGAATACTTGCGATACACGACCCCCGGATTTGTGTTCGCTGCCGGAATCAGCCCCGCCAACGTAGGCGCTTCCTTGGCGAGCTTGCGCGAGCTCAGTCAATCGAATGAGCGCGTCCAGCGTTTGAAACACAACTCCGAGTTGTTCCTGCAGACCGCCAAGGCAGCTGGATTGGACACGGGCCTGAGCCACGATTCGCCAATTGTTCCAATCATCATTGGCGACTCGCTCAAGGCTCTTCGAACGTCGGAGGGGCTCTTCAATCGAGGAATCAATGCTCAGCCAATTCTTCACCCTGCGGTCGCCGAGGAAGAAGCGCGAGTTCGATTCTTCATCACGGCTTTGCATACGGATGAGCAAATTCGACAAACCGTCGAGATCCTGTCCGACGTGATTAAGAATCTTTAATCCTTGCCACCGGCTTCCGGTTCGATTGGAAAATTGGCCACGGGGAACGAGCTTTGCCCCGTGTTGCCCCCAATAAGCCGTGCTAAAATGTCACGCTTCCATTTTCAAACCTGAAATACGAAGCGGAGAGTCAATTGCAAAAAGCGATTGAAAAAGCGGATACCCTGATCGAGGCTCTGGGTTGGATACGGCAGTTTCGCGATAAAACAACGGTCATCAAGCTGGGGGGCAGCGTCATCGACGATCGCGATGCCTTGAGGCATATTCTTGTCGACGTCGTATTCATGGAAACAGTGGGCATGCGGCCCGTGTTGATCCATGGTGCGGGAAAGCGAATCAGTCAGGCGATGGAAGACGCCGGCATCGAGGCCCGATTCGTGCAAGGACGACGATACACGGATGAGAAAACTCTCGAAATCGTGCAGCGCGTTTTGGCGAAAGAAGCGAATGAAGAAATCGCGAGCCTATTGGAAGAGGTCGGCGGACGCGCGATGACGTTGAATTTTGAATCCACGTGTGTTCTGAAAGGTCAGCCGCTTCAAATCAAGGATGAAGCCGGAGACAAGCTGGACCTGGGGCATGTTGGCGAAGTCACCTCGGTTGATCGGATCGTGATCGACAATCTCTGTTACGCCGGGCAGGTTCCCGTGATCCCGTCCATGTGCGAAACCGAATCTGGCCAAATTCTGAATGTGAATGCAGACTCTGCCGCGATCGAGGTTGCCAAGCAAGTTCACGCCGAAAAGCTCATCATGCTGAGCGATGTCCCCGGGGTTCTTCGAGACCCGAGTGATCCAGATTCCCTGGTCAGCTCACTGACCAATGAAAACGCTTCCGAGCTTTTGAAAGACAAAACGATTGAGGGCGGAATGATTCCCAAGGTCGAAGGTTGTCTGGATGCAATCAAACATGGGGTCAATAAAGTGCATATCGTTGACGGGAGACTTCGGCATTCCCTGCTTCTCGAAATTTACACGTCTCACGGTGTTGGAACCCAGATCGTCAAGGATAAGTAAGTAACAACCGGGAAGTCAGTACGAAAGAGAAAAAATGAGCGTGGAACCGAAAAAACCAAGTTTGGTATCGCTGTCCGACCTTTCTTCCGATGATGTCCGTTCGCTGGTCCATTTGTCGAGAGACATCAAATTGAATTTCAGCAAAGGTATTCGTGAACCTTTGCTCGCAGGACGGGTGATGGCGTTGCTTTTTGAGAAGCCCTCATTGCGAACCCGGATTAGTTTTGAGTCCCTGATGACTCACATGGGTGGCGTGAGCCTGGTGCTGGGGCAGGATACGGGATGGGGCAAGCGTGAGCCGATCAAAGACTTCATCCCGATATTGAGCAGTTACGTTGACTTGATCGTTGCCAGAACGATGAAGCATGAAACGCTACTGGAAATCATCGAACATAGCTCGTGTACCGTGATCAATGGTCTTACCGATTGGTGTCATCCATGCCAGGCATTGGCGGATTTGTTGACGGCTTTCGAAAATTTTGGCTCGTTTGACTTTGTCAAGGTTGCGTATGTAGGTGACGCGAATAACGTTGCCCGATCGTTGGCGATTGGTTGTGCCAAACTCGGACTGGATTTCACAATTGCCTGTCCCCAAGATTATCATTTCGAGGAAAGTGAGATTGCCGAGCTCAACGACGCCTCGACCGCAACGATTCGCCAGACGACGGATCCGGTGGAGGCCGTCGAACATTCAACGGTTGTTTATACCGACGTTTGGACCAGCATGGGGCAAGAGGCGGAAAACGAGAAACGCCTCAACGACTTTGCGCCCTTCCAAGTCAATCAAACACTGATGAGCCACGCGTCGGACAACGCAATCTTCATGCATTGTTTGCCTGCAAGGCGTGGCGAAGAAGTGACGGCGGAAGTCATTGACGGTCCGCAGAGTCGAATTATCCAACAGGCTGAAAACAGGCTCCATGCCCAGAAAGGGCTCGTCTACTGGCTGATGGATTTATAAACGGAATTGAAAACGCGCATTGAAAGAGCCATGGCAAGAAAATCAAATCAGATTCGTCCCGTCAAAATCAAACGGAACTTCACTCGCAAAACTCCCGGCAGCGTGCTCTATCAATGTGACGGCACGGTTGTTCTCTGCACGGCCAGCGTCGATTTCAAACTGCCGCCCTGGATGAATCCGGAGGACGGGCGCGGCTGGGTAACGGCCGAATATAACATGCTTCCCGGGAGCACCAGCCCGAGAAAAAAACGAGACCGCGGCAAGGTCGACGGGAGAACGACAGAGATTCAACGCCTGATCGGTCGAAGCCTACGGGCGGTGGTCGATATGCGGAAACTTGGGCCCGCCATGGTGACCGTGGATTGTGATGTGTTGGAAGCCGATGGAGGGACTCGGACGGCAAGTATTACCGGGGCCTTCATTGCGCTATTCGATGCCATCTATTCCATTCGCAAGGAACTTCCGACGCCAAACGAGCTTCCTTTTACCGACAGCGTCGCAGCCATCAGTGCCGGAATCGTGGACGGAAAAACCTATCTCGATCTCGATTACGAACTCGACTTTGCCGCGGACGTTGACATGAATATCGTGATGACCGGTAGCGGAAGATTCGTCGAGGTTCAGGGCACAGGCGAGGAAGCAACCTTCTCCCAGCAAGAACTGGAATCGCTGCTAGCCGTCGGGAAAAAAGGAATTCGGGAACTGACGCAACGACAGGCGACGGCGATCGGAAAACGCTGGTGCTTCTGATTCGCGCAGGCCGGCGTGCGCAAAAAGATATCCTGTTCAATCGAACCGGTTTAGCGTTTTCGCTTCTCAAGCCTGCACTAGTTGTTGATCAACTCAAGGGCGAACAGCATGATCACCACGACAACGACACCGAAAATACCGACCGCGAGAAATGAACCAATATCCTTGTGGCGATGCCAGTTCTTACTCAAGTAGTTGTAGCGCAGAACGGGAAACAGAAAGCACATCGTGAAGCGCTCGGAATCGTACCTGGAGATCATCGCCAGCAACCAGATTTCGCCGATGCCGCTAATGGTGCCCGTTACGAAAATCGCGCCGATTAAGAACAAGAAGGCAAGGTCCGGCATCACGAGCATGGATACCATGGCCATCCCAATCGCGACAAGATTCATTGCGAGACCGATGAACGTTGGCCACCAATGTAGTCGATGGCTTTGTTCTAGTTCCATTTCCCGCTGGATGTCTTTTTGCAGTTCGGTTGCGGCGGGATTGAAATAAAGCGAATTAACGTCGACTTCCGTTTCTTCTTTGGGCGCGTATTTGTTTGGATCGACGTAGGTGAATCCGGGATTCGCCACGACGTGATTCGCCAACGGATCGACTTGGGCGTTCGGCATCTGCCCGGCAAACACATCGTTGTCAGAACGTAGCGGCGTGAATCCCCCGGCTTGGGAAGCAGCGGCCTGGGCTGGAGCTGGTTGTTGTGGTGGAGGGGCAACGGCGCGCGCCGACGGCTGTTGGACTTGAGCCCGTTGAGCTTGTTGAGCGGGTGGCTGTGAATTCACACGTGTCTGAGCATTGGGAGCTGGCTGGGAAGAGGCCGCCGGTATTCGAAATGCATGAGCGCATTCTTTGCAACGAATCGCCTTTCCTCGCATTTCGTCCGCAAGCGTATATTCCCGCGAACACTTGGGACAACCGATTTGGAAGGGCATTTGAAACTCCGGAAGTTACCTGACTCAGACCCTCTTAATTTTCAACAGGCCGCAAAACTCCTTCAAGTGGTTTTCGCGACAAATTCACGAAACGAGCTCCAATGACACCGGCACAACCTGTCATGAACCCGTCGTTCCATTTCCCGTCGCGGGCGCGACCAATGCCACGAGCGTTTGGCCCGATTCGGGAACAATCGGGCTGTCTGCGGTGCTGATCTTCAGATCCTGATTCTGGTCAACCACGAAAATTACAAGGCAATCATTGCCATTCTGGGCAACAAAATCATCGAAAGTGAATTCCTCGGAGAGCCGGGTTTTCTTGAAGCGGAATCCGTTCCGGTAGCGATTGAAAATGGACTCTTCATTCCACTCGGGGCCAAACAGCTCGCGGCCACGCAGCCTTGCATCGATGGCGGTTCGGATTCCGGAATTGGCGTCGTGAGGTGGAAGTTGATAAGTGTTTTTGCGGCCGAAATGATGCGCGTATTCGCGGGTCGCCATTGCATTGATGCCATCATTCGGAGTCACCGCCAGCATTCGCCCGATTCCCGACATGTCCAAATGTTCGTCCAAATGGTCCGAAAGGACACTCGAGCAGTAGGCGGGGATCCCATCCATTTTTGCCGCGGCAATTCGACTGTAATTGGTATCGACGACGGCCGCCGCGAATCCCATCTCATTCAGGATCTTTGCAAGATCGCATACCCAACGTTGGGCGCCAGCGAACAACACTCCTTGAGGATTCAAGTCGGCCAAGCCCAAGCGTCGAGCGATGGGGGCCGCTGCCAATCCGTAAAAGGTCACAGTCCCGACAATCACCAGGAATGCGATCGGTACCAGTTGTTTTGCGGCAACGGCGAACTCGCCCCAGGGTACCTGGCCCGCTCCGACAAGTTCTTCCTGGGCGTTTTGCTCGGCTGCAAACACCTGGATCTTCAAAGCGAACACACTGATCACAGCAGCGGCGACAATTCCTCGCGGGGCGAGGAAAGAAAGAAAAGCTTTTTCCGATGTCGTCGTGCCCGAGCGAATGAGGCTGATGAATACGGATGCTGGACGGACCAGCAATATCAACAAAGCGAGGAACAGCAATCCTTGCCATCCAAGGGCAAATAACTCACTGACGTCGAGCCGTGATCCCAAAACAATAAACAGGCAGGAGATCAGGAAGATGCCCAGGTTTTCCTTGAACTCGACAATGTGCTCGATAGTCACCAGCTTCTGGTTGGCGAGAAAAATTCCCATGACGGTAACTGCAACCAGACCTGACTCGTGTTGCAGGATGTTGGCAATCGCGAAAATAGAAATTGCCGATGACAGGACGGTGACGCCGTGAAGGTGGTCTGGGATCCAATATCGACGCAACAGAACAATCAATAAGGCTCCCCCGCCCAGACCCAACCCAATTCCTATCGAAAGCGAAAGAAAAAGTGTGATGGCCGAATCGAGAAACGTATAAGATTTGCTCACGAAAAAACACTCGAATACCAAAACGGCAAGTAGTGCGCCGATCGGGTCGATCACGATCCCTTCCCACTTAACAATTGATCCAATTCGACCCTTAGGTCGAATGTAGCGAATCATGGGTGCAACGACCGTTGGTCCGGTCACGACCAAAACCGAACCGAGGAGTGCCGCAATGGAAGGACGAAGGCCGAGAATCGCCCAGGCCAAAAAGCCGATCAAAACGCACGTGACCAGTGCCCCAAGGGTACACAGGCGAAATACCGCAACGCCGCTGCTTTTCAGTTCTCCCAGGCGAAGCGACAATCCGCCCTCGAACAGGATCACGCCGACGCATAGTGAAACGATCGGAAACAAAAGGTGCGGCGCAATCGAGTGTGATTCGTCCGCATGATAAATCTCCGCCAACAACACGTCGGGATTCATGAAGGCGCCAAGCAGAATGCCGAAACCCAATAACAGCAAGATCGACGGCAGGCGAGACCAATAGGCAATGAATTGCGCCGCGATGCCAAGCAGTGGCACCGCCGCCAAGTAATAAACCAGCTTCTCTTCCAAAGTCGGACTCGAGAAAAACTTCGATGCGTTTAACGAGATGACTTTCAGTTTAGTTCTGAATCAGGACGGCCACTAGGAGCTTGATTCGCAGGAACAAAGACGAAAGTTCAAGAAGCCGTGTTTAGGCTTTGCTGTTGAAGATGAAGAACTGATTGCGACCGCTGTTTTTGGCCCGATAAAGCTCTTCGTCGGCGGCTTCGAAGAGTGCCTCGATGGTGGAATGCGTTGAAGGATCCCAAAGTGCAACACCGGCACTTACTGTCACGTTAATGGTTTTTCCAGCAAAGGAAACCGGAGTCGATTCGACCACTTGCAAAAGTCGAACGGCAATGGCTTCTGCGGTTTCCTGGCTGCAGTTGGGCAGCATGATCGTGAATTCTTCCCCGCCAAAACGGAAAACCTGATCGTACTTTCTGACGTTCGTTCGCAACAAGGTTGCAACGTGGACCAGCACCATATCGCCAACGGTATGCCCGTGAATGTCATTGACATTTTTGAAATGGTCGATGTCGATGACCATCAGCGTAAAGGGCTCCTGGGACCGTTGCGCCCGCGACCACTCTTGAACGCTGGACTGTTCCCAGGCCCGGCGATTCGAAAGTCCGGTCAATTGGTCTTCCAGTGCCTGTCCGCGAAGCATTTCGTTTTCTTCGGCGATCAGCGTGTTTTCCTGATGCAGATTAAGCGACAAGCTGGAGATCTGTTTCTTGGCTTCCGATTCGATCTCCTGAATCGAAAGTTCGGAATCCATTTGAAGCATCATCGAGTCGCCAATCCATGCGTCCAATGTCTGGGCAAATATTTCTTCGAACAGGTTGTTGGCAATACGCAAGCGTTTACTGGCAAATTCCTTGATCTGGCAAATCTGGTGGTATTCGTAGGAATCATCGAAGATCATTCTGCCGATTCCCGCGGCCAGCATCAGCGTTCGTTGAAATTCGTTCGGACGGATGTTGGAGCAAATGGTGGAAACGTTTTCGATGACTTCGATCGGAAACTTCCATTCACGCAACAAGAGGCCACCGAATTGATAGTAGTCAAAGGGATCTGACCCATGACAGAGCGCAAACGGTCGATCGGTATGCAATTCGGGGTAGGCCGCAAGGATCTCATCCTTGGTCTGGTTGGAGAAGGCGACCGCCAACTCGCCGATTTCCATCATCAACCCGGAAAGGAATCCATGTTCCTGATCGAATGAAAATCGTTGGCAAAGAACTTTGGCCGCCACGGCTCGAACCATGGACCCGTTCCAGAACGCGTCCAGATCAAAATTTTCAAGGGCTTTGGATGCCGTTGGCGTTGTCAAAGAAAATGACAACGCAATGGTCTTGATGATTCTTGTCCCAAGAATATCAATTGCATCCCGAATCGTCGTGATTTCGTTTGCGGTGTTGACGGTCGGTGAGTTTGCATACGTCATCACACGGGCGGATAGAATCGGGTCCGCTGAGATCACTCGTTCCAATTCGGCCGTGTCGGAATTGGCGTCGGAATACAAATCCAGGATTTTCGCCGCCACGGAGGGCGGGCTGGGTAGATCCTCGATGTGGATAATGTTCGACAATTCCAGAGTGCTATTCATACCCCTGATTTCGTCAATGCGCGAATTGGAAATTGAAGTTTGGCGAATCGAATTCGATTATCAAGTCAGTACCGAATGTGCCGTTAAAGCTTCCGTACGGGGCTTTCGAATCGAGAAACGGATGTCAAACTTGATGGAAAGTTTTTCCAGTTTCGAGGCGAATCGCGCGGGCTGGTTTACATATCTTCATAATGGAAAATGCGATGAAATTTATCGAAGCTTCAGCTCTTTCATTTGAACCTGCGTCTCACGAAGACCCATCGGACCCCGGGGTGCTGAAGAAAGTATTGGCGACCTGCGACCATCTGCAGAAGGGGCAGGTCATGATGGTCAATTGGGCGAAGTTGCCGATTGGAAAATCATTCGCGGCTCACTACCACGAAGACATGCAGGAAGTATTTGTATTGGTCGAAGGTCGCGCGTCGATGGAAATCGATGGCGAGTCCTTTCCGCTTGCACCCGGCGATTCAATCATTGTCGATCCTCGCGAGATTCATGCCATGCACAATGAAGGCGAACAAGATGCCCATTACGTTGTCTTTGGTATATCACGGGAAGAAGGCGGGCAAACGATCAATGTCTAGGCCTCCAAGGTCACGGTCTTCCACGCGAAACTGGATTTTGGTTGATCCCAAAGGTTCAACGCGGCCAAGCCGGTATTTTGGGTCAAGAAAGAAAAGGTGAGAGCCGCGAGGGGCCTTTTGAGCATAAATTTCCAACCTGGGCGACAAAAGTTTGACTTCGGCCTACGAAAAGCTATCTGACCCAAGACCGGTAAAATATCACTAGCAGCTCGACAGGAATCGAATCGGGCGAGAATTGTCTGATTCTCATTCGGCTCGGGCTTCGAGACCCTCAGAATCCAAAGCCTAGGGACCCAAAAATGATACGACTTTTGGAAATCATGAGTGACCAAATCGCGAGCGTTTCCCCCGAATGTTCCGTGCAAAATGCCGTCATTCGGATGCTGGATGAGAATGTCAACAGTTTGATGGTGGTCACTCCTGAGGGCCGGTTGGTCGGGACGATTTCGGAATCGGAGCTGCTTCCGGCCATTTATGACAGCCACATGCGCCAAACGCCCGTTAGTTTGCACATGAATCGAGATTTTTCGCATGTTTCGGCGGAAATGCCGATCGAAGAAGCAGCGAACCATTTCGTTTTGCATCGCACGCGTGTTTTGCCCGTTCTCGATTGTGGCAAGTTGGTTGGCGTCGTCGGTCGACGCGATTTGATGAAAGCGATCTTCGTCCCGTCATCTGATCTGGCTGTCGCCGATTCCGTCCAAACTGAATCTTAAAAAAAGTATTCTCGAAAAGGCGAAGTTGACTTAGAATCGCACTTTCCAATATAAGAACGCTAGCCAATCTGGCTGCGCCGTGCGTTGGTCAACAAGTTTCAAATCGGATTTGAAATTCGCCCATGGCCGGGAAGAAAACCTCAAAACGGAAATCGTATCAGTCGCAAATGGCAGTCCTTCCTTCGAAGAGGCAGGATGCGGTCGTGCGCCGATCCGTGAGGTCTTCTGAGAAGTCAATGGATTGGACGCGGATGCCCGATCGTGAACTGTTGCAGATGCGAATTTGTGATCTGGAGTTGGACCTGGAGTCGACCTGGCTTTATGAATGTGTTTGCCAAGTTTGGGAAGAGCTTGCAATTCGTGGTCTCCGATTCCGACCCCACGCATGGTTGAGTGACGAGTGGTACTGCCCGGATGGAATTCCGGGAATTGCCATTCCGTTTTATCTTTCGCATCCGCGGCTGGCGCGACTTGAGAAATCGCAGATGCTTGAAGTGGAGGGTGGAACCCGAACCTGGTGCCTCAAGATCATTCGACATGAGATTGGTCATGCATTTGACACGGCCTATCGCTTACATCGGCGGAAACGTTACCGTGAACTCTTCGGACGTTACAACGAACCCTACCCTGACACTTATCGGCCGGATCCAAATAGTCGCGACTACGTAAATCACCTTGAGCCCTGGTATGCCCAAAGCCACCCTGCGGAGGATTTTGCGGAGACATTTGCGGTCTGGTTAAAACCAAAATCCAATTGGCGGAAGCAGTACCGAGATTGGCCTGCGATTCACAAGCTGAATCTGGTTGACGAATTGTTCGCTGAGTTGGTGAATCGAAAGCCTGCGATCGCGAGTCGAAAGAAAATCGATCCGGTCAATCGCCTTAAGGTGACGCTGGGTGAGTATTATCGACAAAAGCGGGCTCACTACGGTTTCGATCGCCCGTCCTGTTTTGACGATGAGCTGTTTCGGCTGTTTGGAGAAACCTCCAACACGAGCAATCGAAAAACGGCCGCGGCCTTTCTGCAAAAACAACAAGCCGAATTGGCTCGGATCGTCTGCACCTGGACGGGCGAATACCATTACAATGTGAAGCAGGTTTTGCGCGAAATGATTGATCGCTGCCGGGAGTTGGGACTTCGCGTGAACGGGGACGAAGCCGTGCTGAAACAAAACGCTTTGGCGATGCTAACGGTGCAAGCAGTTAATTTGTCGCGAAATGGATCGCATCGCGTCGCGCTTTGAGTTTGGTCGCGTTTTGAGTTTCGTTATTGGGTTTGAAACACGGTTTGTGAAACACGGCTAAAGAGAGTCCATTTTACCCGTGTTCCTTTGCCTTGTTGGGCATTGATTGAAAAGAGTTCAATGAAAAAGCTCCGCGTCATCGTATTGATGCATGAATCTCTGGTGCCTCCCGAATCGACCGACGGATTTTCGGAAGAGGAAATACTGGAGTGGAAGACCGAGTACGATGTCGTGACAACCCTGCGCGGCATGGGACACGAAGTGGTCCCCGTTGGAGTCAATGATGACTTGGGGGTGGTTCGTCGCGCGATGGCAGAGGTCAATCCGCACATTGCTTTCAACCTTCTGGAAGAATTTCATGGTGTGGGCGTCTACGATCATCACGTCGTGAGTTACCTCGAACTGATGAAGCAGCACTACACGGGCTGCAATCCTCGCGGAATTCTTTTGGCGAACGACAAGCCGCTGTCGAAAAAAATTCTAGCGTTTCATCGAATTCGCACGCCCAAATTTCACGTTTTTCCGAAGGGACGAAAACCAAGGCGGCCGAAAACGCTTCAGTTCCCCTTGCTTGTTAAATCTGTTTCCGAAGATGCTTCGTTGGGCATAACCCAATCGTCGGTGGTTCACGACGATGAAAAACTGATTGAGCGAATTCAGTTTGTTCATGATGAGTTGGAAACCGACGCCCTGGTCGAGCGGTATATCGAAGGCCGCGAGATGTACGTTGGGGTCCTCGGCAACCGGCGCGTCACCGTCTTGCCAATTTGGGAAATGGTCTTTGAAAATGCGCCGGAAGGAATGCCGCAAATTGCGACGGCGAGGGTGAAGTGGGATCTTGAGTATCAGCAGAAGCTGGGTATTGAAACACTCGAAGCCAAAAACCTGGCTCCCGAAGTCGAGCAGCGGATCATCGCGACCTGCAAAAGAATTTATAAGGCTTTGAGCTTGAGTGGATACGCGCGAATGGACTTGCGCTTGAGTGAGGATGGCCAAGTCTATGTCCTCGAGGCCAACCCCAATCCCAATCTTTCATTCGGGGAAGACTTTGCAGAGTCGGCTGAAAAAGTCGGAATCGACTATGAGCAACTTCTGCAAAAAATCATCAATCTGGGAATGAACTATCAAGCCGAATGGCGGCTGGTCTGAGTGCCGTCTTTGCGAGCCGTCGCGAAATCGACGCTTGATCTTGTCCATTTTGTAATCAGTTCGATCGTTCCGGAATCGAAATGACAACAATCACGTCGACTCTCTTGGACCGTTGGACGGACTGAAAAACTCCATTTTCCGGCGGCTTTTGGCTTTTTTGAAAACTTCTGAAAGTTCTGGCGCTGCGGCTGCATTTGATTTCAGAACAAAAAACAAGACTTCTTTTCACTCCTCTTACGCCAATCTCCCACCATTGAAAGGCCAATCATGACTCGACCAACTTTTCTCGCACTTGCCACACTGATGATGTGCTGCTCGGCTTCCGTAAGTCAGGCGGACGTATTCAATGTTCTGGATGTTCGCGCCAGGCATCTGAAAGGGAAAACAAAACTGCTGGCGACGGGTGTCGATCAGCAACTCAAACAAAGTTCCACATACGAACGGATGCTCGACAACCTTCGCCTGATGTCACGTTTGTCCGACGAAGTTTCACGGGTCGCAAAAAATCAACGAGACTTGAGCTTGCTGCAGACCTACATGACTCAACTGGAATACAGTTTTGACCATTTCGAATCCGAGTTTCAACGCGCCCACGAGGATGCTGCCAAGAATTTTGGCCTCGTTCGCGGGAGCACGCGACACATGAAAACGACGATGAGTGAAGTCGAAGACGAAGTTGACGCAATGAAATTGTTGGTGACCCGCCTCCGACAAGTTGAGTTGGAGCGGCAACGTCGCGCAGCGGCCGCAATGAACCCGGTTTACGTTTACCCAGCAACTCACCCCGCTTACGGCCCAAACTTTGGCCAGGTTTACGGACCAAATTTTGGCGTGGTTCAACAGACTGTCTACCGACCCGCCGTCGTTCCGGGTACGGTCGTCTATCGAAATGGTGTTCGATACACTTATGATCGATTTGGACGTTTGCAGCTTGCACCGGTCCGAGGCGACCGTAGCGGACTTCAGTTTGGAAACGGTCGGTTTAACGTTCGCTTTCGCTTCTAAATGTGATTCCCGACTTGGACATTGATCCCGGCAATAAAGCACTCCTGGCATTGGAGTGCTTTTTTTTTCGCCTCGACTTCTGAGCCATGGACGACGAGATTCTGTCGCCAAGTTGAATCTCGCGGAATCACCCGATAAAAAGGCAAGGAAAGAAAAGTCAATTGGATGATCGATTACCAAGTTTGTTTGGCAATCGCGATCAAGGGAAGTCGGATTAGGAAAAGAGTATGACATCAAATCAACGGCAATGGGATCGTCGAAAATTCTGCCGAGACTCGATAGCTGCCATTGCTTTGGGGACTTCGGTCTTTCAGGCCAAGGCACCAGGGCAATCGATTGTTCGACAAGAAGACGCTTCGAAGTTGATCGCGGGCAAGGATTCCCGGTTGATCGTGCTTAAGAAAGCACCGGCGGTTTTCGAAACTCCGCTCGAGTTGCTAACCGACGAATTGACGCCGACCGAATTGCTTTTTGTCCGGAACAATCAACAGCCAAAGGCGATGGAATCGACGAAGCCAGTCGACGACAAGAATTGGCGCGTCGACCTGACCGGTCTCCTGAACCGAAATGCGTCGGTCACCCTCGAGATGCTGCGAGCGATGCCGCAATTGAGTGTGGATATGGTTTTGCAGTGTTCGGGAAATGGACGCGCACTCTATTCCAAAACGGCGCAAACCAAAGGAACCCAATGGGGGCGCGGTGGATTCGGCTGTGTTCGTTTCGGAGGCGTTCCGGTTTCGAATCTCCTGGAAAGTCTCGGGGTTGAGCCCTTTCAAAACGCTGCTTTCGTGAAGGCTGAAGGAAAGGATGGCCCAGTCGACGGAGCAGAGGATTTTCTGCATAGCTTGCCAATCGATGATTTTCTGAATCGTTCGATGCTCGCCATCGAAATGAATGGCAAGCCGATCCCGGCGATTCATGGCGGACCGGTCCGTCTCGTCACGCCCGGCGTTTATGCCACCATGAATCTCAAATGGCTGGGCCACCTTACTTTTGAGAAAAAGGAATCGACCAACTACAACCACCTTCCCCGTTACCGCGTTCCCAAAAAACGAATCAAACCCGGAACCGATTTTCAGTTCACGCTCGGTAACAGCAGCTTCAACTGGAACATGAAAACCAAGTCCATCGTGCTCAAGCCATCGGATCAGTCGGAATGCAAAACGGGGCGGCAAGCGGTAGAAGGATTGGCGTTTAACGATGGCGGTTGCAAGATAAGCTCCGTCCTCGTTTCGAGCGACCAAGGTGCAAGTTGGAAGAAGGCGAAGCTTTCGCATCCTCAAAGTAAATACGCTTGGACCCGTTTTCGAGCGGAAGTCACCATCCGAAGTGGGAACCAAGAGATTTGGACGCGAGCCATCGACGAGCGTGGGCGCAGCCAACCTCTGGATGGAAGCATTACCTGGAATCCACGAGGCTATGAGTGGAACGGCGTTGAGAAAGTCGTTGTCGTTGGAAAAGACTAGCAGTCCGGATTCGTGGGCATTCAGTGGGAATGGAAGTATTGCAGATTGTCGGCATGACTTTGCTTGCCGGATTGGCGATGCCGGCCGGAGCTTTGATCGCATGCGCGGAAAATTTTCATAGCCAGTGGCTCGAATCGGGCGTGCGGCGAACCATCATGGCGTTCGGTGGCGGCGCATTGCTTTCTGCGATTGCGCTCGTTTTGGTACCCGAAGGAACCAGGCAGTTAGATATCGTTTCCGTCGCCATTTGTTTTGCCTCGGGTGGCATTGCATTCATGCTGTTGGATGTCATTCTGGATCGATTCAAAAGTCCGGCTGGACAGCTGGTTGCGATGCTATCCGACTTCATTCCGGAAGCCCTTGCCCTGGGAGCGGCGATCGCCGCGGGAAGTCCGGCCGGATTTCTCCTCGCCGCGTTAATGGGATTGCAGAATCTGCCGGAAGGATTCAATTCTTTTCGGGAATTGGTCGATGGTCGCCCAAAAACGAAATTTCGAAACCTGAAAGTGGTTCTTGCTTTTGGGGCGATGGCATTGTTAGGACCGGTTGCCGGACTTGCCGGCTATTTTTTCTTGGCAAGCTACCCGCAGCTGGTCGCCGGAGTCATGTTGTTCGCGGCCGGTGGAATTCTCTATGTCGTGTTTCAGGATATTGCTCCCGCCGCGTCATGTCCGACCAGAAACAAGTCGAAAGAGATCGCGGGGCAGCCTATGCAAGAATCGGAAGCAAGCGATTCAAAGTCCTGGGGCTCATCACTAGGATGCGTATTTGGCTTCCTGCTCGGTTTGCTTGGAAGCATGTTGGTAGGTTGAACTGCTTCCCTGGATCGCTTGATCGATCGTTTCCATCAATTGGGCAAATCGAAACGGCTTTTCGATCATCCAGATTTTGGAGCCGGGATGCGTCTTTGCAGCGGGATCATCGGTGTTTCCCGTCATCAAAACAAAGGGAATCTCGATTTGGCGACGGGCCAATTCACGCCTCAGTTCGATACCGTTCATTTCCGGCATCAAAAGGTCAGCGATGATGCATGCGACGGAACCATCAACGGGGTGGTTCAGGAGACCGCGGGCCGATTCGAAGGTACAGACCTCATAGGGGGATCTTCGAAAAAGAAGCTCCATGGAACGACGCACTTGCTCATCGTCATCCACAATCAAGATTGTGTTTTTCTCAGACAAGTTCTGGCTCCTGAACGACTTGCGGAATTCGGAAGCGGAATGTGGCGCCTCCATCTTCATTGTTTTCCGCCCAAATTTTTCCGTCATGCGATTCGACAATGGACCGACAAATTCTTAGCCCGACGCCAAGACCGGTTCCACTGGAAAAGTGATCGAATAACCTTTCCGAATCTTCGATCAGGATTCCATGACCGGTGTCGGACACCGAGACTTCGGCGGCGTCATCAACCCAGGTGGTTCGAATCTGGATCAACCGTTCGGTCCTGGTTGAACGGGACATCGCCTGCTGCGCGTTATTGATTAGGTTTACCAGGATTTGTTGGATCTGGATGCCATCGACCTGGAGCCGCGGCAGAGCTTCTTCCAGCTCCAGGCGAACGTGAACCGAGTCCATCCGCAATTGAGGTCTCAACAATTCGATGCTTTCACGAACCAATTCATTGATGCAGAATTCGTCGCGTTGTGAAATGGACTTGCGAACCAGGCTACGCATGCGACTGATGATTTCACTGGCGCGAAACGCGGAGTCACAAAGTAAATCAAGCGTTTCCTCGAGCACTTGCTTTTCCAGTTCACTTTCCCTTGCTGACTCATTCAGGAACTCAGCCGAGTTGACTACTGCAGCGATCGGCTGGTTCAACTCATGAGCGATTCCAGCGGTCAGTTCGCCCAGGGCGCTAAGTCGAATGGCGCGATTCAGATTGGCCTCACCTTCCACCAAGCGTTGCTCGACCGTTTTCATTTGATCGATGTCAATCACGACCCCAAATAGGCGGATCGCGTTTCCCGCCTCGTCATAAACGTGCCGTCCGCGAATTTCCATCCAGTGGACGGAAGAATCCGGCCAGACGACGCGATACTCATGCCGAAATTCTGCTCGGTTCTCTCGACTTCTTTGCAATTGGGCCAGCGCGTCTTCGAGATCTTCCGGATGAACGCGTTCTTTGAAATGGACAAATTCGGGTGGGACCTCGCCGGGACGATATCCGTGAAGTTGGTAAACGATGTCGGATACGGTCGCCTCGTGGGAGACCAGGTTCCAGTCAAAGGTCCCCATTCGTCCCGCTTCCATAGCCAGCAACAATCGCTGCTCGCTTTTACGAAGCTTCTCCTCGACCAATTTTCGATGCGTGATGTCGGTTGCTAAAACATAAAACCCGAGCACGTTTCCTTCCGCATCTTTTCGTGGAACGAAATTCGCGAGCAGCAAAGCATTGCCATAATCGCCTTGTCTATCGATTTCGAATTGGACATGCTCGCCGGAAAGTGCCCTCTCGATGTGCGGCCTGGCATGTTTATAGTTTTCCTCTCCGTTGACTTCGCGAATGGTCCTGCCCTTGAGCGTGTTCCGGTCAATGTTGAAGAATTTTTCGTAGGCGAGATTGTTGAACTGGTATCGTTGTTGATTGTCGACAAAGCTAATCAACGTCGGCGCCGAGTCGGTGATGAGCCGCAACTCTTCAGCACTTTCGCGGAGGGCCCGCTCCAGTTTCTTCATCTCCGAGATATCGTGAATTACCTGGATGACACCAATGGGCGACTCCTGTTCGTCGCGCAGGACATTGGCGGAGCAACTCAGGTATTTGCCTTCCGGGAGTCGAGTGTTTTTGACGAACATTTGTTCGTTGTCGATTTTTTCGCCCGCCAAGGCTCGCTCAGTGATCGATTGTTGATTTTCGAATCGAACGGTGCCATCGAGCGAATATCGGTCCCGTTTGGCGGGAAACTCGGCCGCGGAACCTTGTGAAAACCCGACACCCGTGATCGCTTCCATCTCGCGATTCGCGAGCTTCAAGACTCCGTCCGTTCCGAAAACCGCGACACCGACCGGCAGGTTTTCAAGGAACGACCTCAAGATGGTCGTTTGTTCACGGAGGTTGTTTTCGATCCTTTTTTGCTCCGTCAAATCCTGCATCGCGCCCAGGAATCGAATCGCTTTGCCGTTTTCGTCCCGAGAGATGTAGGCGCGATCCAGGATATGGCGATACTCGCCGTCATTTCTTCTGAACCGATACTGGCATACCCAGGTATTCGATTTGCCATCAATCGCGGCGCGAAAAGACTTTTCAGCCCGGTCCAAATCGTCCGGGTGGACCCGGTCCGGCCACCAGCCCCAGGTTGCGGCGGTATCCAGCGGCCGAGGTCCAAACTGCTTGTTGTATTCTTCGTTCCACCAGACGTGATTGTTGACCAGATCCCAATCCCAAATACCATCGTTGGTCGCTTTCGCCAACAAACGAAAACGGTCAACACTGATCGCAAGTGATTGTTCGGTGGTTTTTCGTTCGGTGATGTCGTGGGCGACGGCCATCACATATTTTTGGTCGTCGAAATCGAACAAAGTGATACGGACTTCAACCGGGAACTCTTCGCCGAGCTTGTTCGAATGCACCGATTCCGCGGAAAGCGTTCGCTCTCCGTGAAGCCGGTCCATCAGTTCGCGAATCCCGCGCTTTTCAACGATTCGATCGATATCGGTAATATTCAGGCATAAAAGTTCATCATGTGAATAGCCGAGTTTCTGGCATGCGGAATCGTTGACGTAAACAATGTTTCCATCCAGATCATAGCAACAAACCGCGTCCATCGATTGATCGACTGCCATTTGCGTAAATTGAAGCCGCCTTTCGATTTCTTTTCGAAGCGAGATGTCCCTTGCAACTCCGCAAAACAAAAGCTCCCCGTCGATCTCGTGGGCGGTAACCGATAGCTCAACCGGGAACAGCGTCCCGTCCTTGCGAAGGTTGCGAGTTTCAAATTGCGCGAATCCCTCGCTTCGGATCGCGGACATCAACTGCTGTTTTTTTTCCAGCGACAAGTGGGGATCGATGTCGTCGAGCGTCATCTGCTCAAGTTCTTCGCGCGAATAACCAAGTGATTCACAGGCCCGGTCGTTCACATAGACAATTTTTGATTCCTGGTGCCAAAAGACCGCGTCCCTGCTCCGGTCCACCGTCAATTGGGTGATTCGAAGCTGCTTTTCAGTTCGGTGTTTCTCTCGCGCATCTCGCCAAACACATCGGCTGCGAACGACATTTCCGTTTTGGTCAACAACCGACGATGAGTTAACGTCAACAGGAATCGGCGTTCCATCCCTTGCCTGAAGCAGGAACTCGCCGTCCACGACGCGGCCGGATTCCAGGAACCCTTTAAAAGTTTCCAAAGCCGATTCGAGTGAAGCCGGCTCCATGAAATCAAAGGGGTTACGTCCGATGATCTCGCTCTTGTCATAGCCAATCAATTGGGCCAGGGCCTGGTTGCAATGAACGATCTGCTTCCGGTTTACATCCACTGAAACGAAAGCATCTGGTGCGTTTTCGTAGAGGTCGTAGTAGGGATCGATGACTGCGTTATCGGGGGAGCGATTTAACAGGTTGAGGCAACACACCCCAACCAGCGAGATGGAAAAGATGGCAAGGATCAAAACCGTCGCAGCGGTGGCTCCCTGCTGGTTCCAGGCAAGCCAGTAAGCGAGCAGGATCCCGATGATCGCCAAGGGCGAAAACAAAATCGGAAGGATTCGCGAGCGGGATCGAATTGAGGAAAACGCGGCAAAGGCAAACGCGGGTCCACATGCGAGTTGCCAGTCGGACACGAAAGTCGCCACAAAACCAAACAACAATACCGCTGTCGCCAAAGACGACCAAAGTATTCCTTTCGATTTTGCTCCCGACATAGAACTGCCCTCTTCGTGTCCGTACATGGGCAGTATAACGAATCAAAGCCGAAAATTGACGGGCATTCGCTTTCACAATTGCGCAAATTTTCGATCTCGCCCGAGTTTCACGTCATCAACCTTTGTTTGTGCGCTTGTCGCCCGGAAGCAGCATCGTCTTGCTGGGACCCAGCTTCGGCCATGAACGTTTTAGAACGCAAATCGTTCCTGTCGTACAGGTCGCCTTCCCTGCATCGATTTGCACAAAAAAAGCCCGCAAGTAAAACTTGCAGGCTTGTTGTCCAAATCGCAGCGCCCTAATCGCTTTGTCTGAAACACGGCGTTTCAGGCATGGATCAAAACCAGCGGAAAGTTACCATTTGTCGGTTCGGAAGGGCGAAGCAGGCAGGCCTTCGCGGTTGTATAAATTCGCACCATCCGGATTGGATTCATAGGCGTACCGCACCGCAACCGGCTTCGCGACTTTATCCGACCAAACAACCACGCTCTGCCCATCAATCTTGGCCTTGGCCCAATGCCAGGTTTTGTCTTCGCCGGCAATCGCAAAACGCCCGAGTTCACCGTCTTTGACTTCTTTTGTCGGTTGCAGTCCTTCTTTTTTACCAACCATCAGACCGCCGCCGACATAATCAAAATTGATTCGCATTTTGTTGCCTTCGACTTTCGATGATTTGTACAGCGGACCGCTTGGGACGATTTCCTTGTTGTAGTTTTTGGCCAGCGCCCAAAGTGCGAGACGCTTGCCCACATCCTGTTTGTTGCGTGGGTGAATGTCCCGTGCATTTCCGATGTCGATGGTCACTGCCATGCCGGTATTCGGAATACTCAAGGCAAGGCGTTGGCCCTCTCGAACCGGTCCCCACCCGCCGCCGGCCGGGTTATTCGAAGGGGCCATGAAGTTTGCAAGTTGAACCCAATAGAAAGGCATGTCATCGTTCTCAAATACCTTTCGCCATCCGGCGACCAGCGCCTTCTTGAGCGGGTAGTATTTTTCGCCTTGGCCGGCATTGGACTCGCCCTGGTACCAAATGGCGCCGCGAACCTGGAAGGGAGCCAAGCCGTGAACCATGCCGTTGTAAATCGAAGTGGCTCCGCCAATCTGCCGGAGAAGGTTTTGGGTTGGTGGCGAACCGGGAGCGATCCCTTTCTTCAGGTTTTCGCGTGAGGTCGCTGCCCACTTTTCGACGCTTTCAATGTAGTTCGAGAAGTTTTCCTTGCCTTCGGGCGTATTGGGATCAGCAGCACGAAGTCGTTTCACGATGGATTCCAGTTCCGGGACCGATTCGAATCCGACGGGTGGAGTCCAAGGCTCAATGCGTGTGCCTCCCCAATTGGTCCCAACCAATCCGATTGGAACATTGATTTCTTTTTGAAGCTCACGACCGAAGTAGTAGCCGACAGCCGAAAAACGAACAATTGATTTGGGATTGCAAGCCGCCCAGCTTCCGGGTGTGTTCTTATTCGGTTGGGCTGAGCTAATGTGATTGGGAACGTTGAAAAGTCGAATCATGGGATGCTTGGCGGCAGCGATTTCCTGCTGACCGTTCATGCTGCCGCCCACGGTCCACTCCATATTGGATTGACCTGAGCAAATCCAGACTTCGCCCATCAAGACATCTTTAAGTTCGATTTTGTTTTTGCCCTGGATGACAACGTTGAAAGCTTTTCCATCTGCTTTTCTCGCACTCAAGTCGACTCGCCAATTCCCTTTTTCGTCGGTCGTTGCCGATTTGGATTCCTCACCAATCGTGACGGTTACTTTTTCGCCAGGTTGCGCCCAGCCGAAAAAACGAATCGGCTTTTCTTGCTGCAACACCATCTGGTTGCCGAAAATATTGGGCAACTTGACGTCCGCGAAAGCAGGCGAAGTGGCGCAGGTGAAAATCGCGATGATGGTCGCCAATAGCATGAGCTTCCGATAGCTCCGCCGGCAAATTGGTTGCGTGATCATGGTGATTCCTGAAATCCCGTTAAGCATCAAAAACATCGAAGATTTTGAAACTAACCGACCCGGAATGCGCTTGCAAGCAATGCGAGCTTTCCTTCATCCCGTTGGCCAAACGTTTGAGTTGTGTTCCACTGGTGGAATTGGCAAGGGGTGCATTTTTTCCCATCGATTCAACGAAAAAATGGAATCGGAAGCGAATAGCTCAAACAGGACGCTTGCGTTCTCCATGACCTTTTACCTGATCCTGGTCGGCCATTTTCTGGTCGATTCCTATTCTGCTTTGATTCCGGCGACTTTGACTCGACTGGAGATTCAATTTGATTTGACGCCCACGTCGTCGGCTTGGTTACTGGCTTGCGGTTCCTTCAGTAGCGGTTTTAGTCAACCGATTTTCGGATGGTTGGGAAAGCGGTTGGGAACGGTCGCCTTCATTGGTCTCGGGATTCTGATGGCCGCCGTATTTATCCCGACTATTTCGATGATTGCGGGCGACAATCGGCTTTATCTGCACTATATCCTCGGGATGATTGGTGTCGGTATCTTTCATCCTATTGGTGCGAGTTCCATTGGCGCGATCAATCCGAAAAAGCGTTCCGTCGCGATCAGCAGTTTCTTTGTTGCCGGGATGGCCGGCCATATCACCGGTTCGCTAGTTGGCCCTTGGATGATTCAAGTGACACATATTCGCGACGTGGAATGGTTGGGATTCACCTTCCCGCCTTTTGCCTGGCTGATGATTCCCGGGATCTTGCTGTTCATCCCCGCCTACCTCGCCTCACGATTGATTCATCGGAGGCAAAAGGAGGTCGCTCCCATTGAACGGTTTGTTGGACAGGAAGTCAGTCCAAGTTCGATCCATCAAGCCGATCAAGAATCAAAGCTGCTGAAGGACGAAACACACGAAGGAATTGCCCACCATCCGATTTTCAATTTGTTCTTTTTGTATGTCGCCTCGGCCACTCGCTTTTTTGTCAATTTGGCGTTGGTCTTTTTGATGGTGCGACTCGCCGCGAGCCAGTTTGCCGAAGGACTTGAATCGGGTTGGCTGACGGAATTGGAAGCTTCCAACAAAGCATCCCGACTGACGGGCTTTCTGCAGGCAAGTATGATCAGTGGGATGGCGGTTGGGGGATTGGCGGCCGGGTTCTTGATTCCACAGGGGCGTGAACGCGGCCCCTTGATTTGGGTGCCCATCGGATTTGCCCCATTGATTGTTTTGATTCCGCATTGTCCGCCAACGACCGTCGCGCCGATTCTTTTCTTTTTTACCGGCATTGGATTCGCTTCGATGGTGCCGGTAAGCGTATCTTTGGCCCAGCGACTATTGCCAAACAATACGAGTTTCGCGTCAGGTCTGATGCTGGGCGGTGCTTGGGCGATCGCGATGCTGGGCCCGCCGTTTGCGGAATTCATCTTGACCCATTTCGGGATGGCTTGGGCCTATGTGGCGGTGGCGATTCTTCTGGTTTTGGCTGGATGCATGATGTTCCCGGCGCGACAAATCCACCGATTTTGAAAAACGTCAAGAGAAACCGTGGTGGAAATCTGGACTGCCAACCCTGACAATCCTTATAATTCGAAACTGCCCTTCAACATCTACTCAGAATGTTCTCGCCCGAAAATGCTCAACTGGAAACCTGTTTCAGTTGGATCCACAATAGAAGAATGAACGTAGCCATTGGGTTACGAATTCGGCATCCGATTGCTGACTGGAATTTTTGAACGTGTCCGAACCCAAACCCGATCAACGTCGAACGAAGTCGCGCGGTTTCACTTTGGTGGAATTGCTGGTGGTGATCGCAATCGTCGCCATCCTGGTCGCGTTGTTGGTTCCCGCCGTTCAGGCAGTGCGTCGGGCCGCGCAGAAAAACAATTGCAGTAATAACTTGCGCCAGATTGGGTTGGCGGTCACCAATTACGAAACCGCAAAGCTGCATTTTCCGGTGGCATTCAATGCACCGTTGGGCGCAACGGTTCGTGGATCCTGGAGTATTCACGGCCGCATTCTTCCTTATGTTGAGCAAGACAACGCAAGACAACGGATTGACACCCATGTTGATTGGCATGATCAATTGGCGAGTGGCGTGCCGCAACTCGGGGTTCCAATCTATTCCTGTCCCAGCGATCCGGAGACTCATGTTCGGATGCGAGATGGTGCGCCTTATGTCCATCCAACGAGTTACGGGTTCAACATGGGCGTTTGGTTCATTTACGATCCAACCACGGGGGACGTGGGGAGTGGCCCGTTTCGTGTTTCTCGTTCAACTGAAACCACCTCAATTCGGGACGGCCTGAGCAATACACTTTGTGCCGTCGATGTGAAGGCGCGAACGGCTTACATTCGAAATGTCGATACGATCGATTCGACACTTCCGTTGGGTGCGAGCCATTTTGAAGGGGTGACCGGGCAACTCAAACTGGGACCCGGAATCGAAACCAATACGGGGCATACCGTTTGGTGTGACGGCCGCGTCCATCACACGGGATTTACCACAACCTTTGCACCAAATACGAAAGTCACCTACACGCTGGATGGCGTTGAGTACGACATCGACTACAACAGCCAGCAGGAGGGGCGTGATTTGACTCGGCCAACCTACGCTGCGGTGACTGCCCGGTCCTACCATGGAGGGGGAGTCAATTCGGTTCGCATGGATGGATCGGTAGGCTTTATCCCAAATTCAATCGACCTTCAAATTTGGCGGGGATTGAGCACCATCGACGGCGGCGAGCTGCTTGGCGAATTCTAAGGGCTGACGCTGCGATATCTTGGCTTTTCCGGGCCTAATCGACTTCGCTTGACTTCGCCTCGCTGAGCTTCAAAAATTCTTTTGCTACTTTTCGGAAATTTGCGACCGGAAAGTCGGGTTTCGGACACTCCTTAGTTAGAGTGGTCACGTGAAAAAGGCAAATTCAAACCGAACACGAAGTCAGGACGCCGAACTGCTGGCAAAGTTTGTCAAAAAGCAGGATGAGGTGGCGTTTGCGCAACTCGTGAAAAAATACGAAAACCTTGTTTGGATTGTCTGTTTCCGAGTATTGAATCACCAATCCGATGCGGAGGACGCGTTTCAGGGAACTTTCCTGGTACTTGCGTCCAAGGCAAAGAAAATCCGCAAGCCAAGGTCGATTGCAAGTTGGCTTTATGGAGTTGCTTTTCGAACCGCGAATGTGATTCGCAAGCAACGTCACCGCGAATTCGCAGCACTGGAAGAAACCATTGATGGTCGCCTTCCCCTGGATGTGTTGGAAGAAGTCGCGACGAAAAACGATATGGACCTGGTGACCGCGGAGTTGAGCCGATTGCCTGAACGGTATCGCAACCCTTTGGTGCGATATTATTTCGCCGGCCAGTCGGTCCGAGAGATTGCCGATGAATTTGATTTGTCGGTTGCTGCCGTTGAAAGTCAGTTGCGGCGGGGCCGACAAGCGCTCCGCCATCGATTGATTCGACGAGGAATCCGATCGGAACTTGCCATGGCACTTTTAATTGCCTTGCCAACTGTTTCGATCGTGAAGACATTGAGTTCCAAAACGATTGCCTGTTGTTTGACCACGGGTGTTGCCGGAGGCTGGATGGCCTCGCTGGCAACAACATTCCATTCGATTAAACATACAGGAGTAAAATCCATGATTTGGAAAACGACGGTCGCATTCGGTTTGGCAGCTGTATTTGGTGCGGGAATTGTGATGCACTCGGGTGCGTTTGCACATTCGGATTCTGCGAATGAGGTTGCTTACTACGCACAAGGTGATTTCGAACCGCGACTCGAAGCAAATTTGAATTCAGGTTTGCAGGATCAGGAGCAAGAGGAAGGGGAGAAAAAGCACGACGAGAGACTTCGGCGGCATCACGAAGAGCTGCACAAACGAGTGCACGAACATGCGATGCAGATCATGATGCATTTGCACATGATGTTGCATGGTGGATCACAAGGTGAATCTCATAGTGGATCTCACGGTGAAGGCAAGTCGGAAGGCGAAGGAAAGTCTCATCGTGCCCATGGTTCGCACGCCGAAAAAGGAACTGAGAAGTCCGAGTTGAGTGATTCCGAACGGCTTCACCGGCACCGCTTGCACCAACATCATCGGCATCTGCTTCACAAAGAGAAAAGCGACTCGAAGAACGGTGGGACCATTCGTTAAATAGCCCACAGGAAAAATTCTTGATCCGCGAGCAGTTGGCTGTTCGCGGATTTTTTGTTGAGGGTTGTTCCTTGTTTTCCGGTCGGTCGGTGCCGGTAATGAACGATCCCGAGCATTCTTCGAATGGCGGCTACAAAATCGCTTCGCCTTTAATTAACTTGGGACTTTTGCACCGATCCTGCGCGGACAAATTCCATGGTTAACACTTCCCGAGTTTTCTGTTTGCTTACGGCTGGCCTGGTCGCCATTTCTTCGTTTGCCTGGCTCCAACAAGATTTGTTGGCCCAGCAAGCTCCACGACAGTTGGAGCACAAGGACTACGATCTTTGGAACTCCGTTTCGGGCCAAACCATTTCCAATGACGGAAAGTGGATCGCCTATTCCATCGTTCAAGCCAAGGGAAAGCGAACCTTGAAAATTCGCGAAGTGGGGTCGCAAAAAGAATTTGTTATCGCAGGTGGAAGTGGTGCCCGGTTTACCTTCGACAATCAATTTGCGGTGTATTCGATTCTGCCGGATCCCGAGTTGATCAAGAAGCTGCAAAAGGAAAAGAAAAAACCCGATGAATTGCCGAAACCGAAACTCGAGTTTCTTAATCTGGAGACAGGCAAACATACGACGATTGAGAATGCCAGTTCGGCTTCCATGCCCGCGAAAGCGGCAGGTTGGGTTGCCTACTCTTTGAACAAGCCAAAAAAGCAGGCGACGGTACAAAAAACCAACTCATCGACTTCGACCCATCTGAAAGTGACGCCAGAGGGACTGAAAAAGTCGACGCCACCGAAACCCAAAGCGAAACCCAAAGCGAAACCGGGAACGAAGCCACAAGCGAAAGGCAAGGCCGCTGCCAAGAAAGAGAAGCCCAAATCAACGGGCTCGACTTTGGTGCTGCGGAATCTGGCAACGGGTGTTGAAACCCATTATCCCAATGTGTCTTCGCGGGCATTTAGCGAAGACGGGGCGCGACTGGCGATCAGTGTTTCGTCGGAAGTCGCCGACGAAGATGGTGTCTACGTGGTTCAGCTGTCCAATTTGACTCGTCGGCAAATCATTTCTGGACGCGGAAATTATCGATCCTTGCGTTTCAGCAAGAAAGGAAACCAGCTGGTCTTCATGTCGGATCGCGAGGACTACAACTCGGTTCGCCCCAGCATGTCCATTTATCATTGGCAGGATTCGCAGAAATCGGCAACCAAGATCGTCGACGCCAAATCGGAAGGCATTCCGAAAGATTGGTGGGTTGCATCAGCCGGGGCCTCTTTCAGCGAAGACGGTACGCGAATTCAGTTTGCCACGCAGCCAAAGCATGACGATGCTGGAAAGACCAAGGAGCAACTGGACAAAGAAAAGAAAGCCAAAGCGGGAGCCGAGCCAAAAGCGAAATTGGATCTTTGGCATTGGAAAGACCCGGTGTTGCAGCCGCAGCAGTTGCTTCAAGCCGCCCGTGAGCGCAATCGATCCTACCTGGCCGTTTATCACATTGCCTCGAAAAAAGTCGTTCAGTTGGCCGATCCATCCGTCAAAATTGTCAGCGTCGATCCTCGCTCGAAATCGAATGTGGCCGTGGGACTGGACATGGAAAAATACAGCATGCTGCGATCCTGGGATTCGCCAGGATTCACAGATACCTACTTGGTCAATATCGCAACGGGCGAAAAACGCCTGGTGTTGAACAAGGTACGCGGCATCGGGTCCTTATCCCCTAATGGCAAATATTTGTCGTGGTGGGACGCGGACAAGAAGAAGTATTTCGCTTTGGATACAGCGAGTGCCAACGCGAAACCGGTCGACCTGACCCGAGGAATCAAGACCTCGCTAGCCAATGAGTTGCACGATACGCCTTCTGCAGCAGGTTCCTACGGAAATGCGGGCTGGCTCGACGGTGACAAAGCGTTGCTGCTTTATGATCGATTCGATATCTGGCAAGTGGACCCGACGGGAAAGGTCGCGGCCAAATGCCTCACCGGCGGACAGGGACGGAAAAACAAGATTCGGTACCGGGCGTTGCGACTGGACTCAGAACAGCGAACCATCAACCCAGCCAACTCAATCACGCTTTCGGCATTCAACGAACAGAACAAGTCATCCGGTTTTTGCACTTTGGGCGTCGATGGAAAGATCACGACGCATTTGATGCTGGACGAAAGTGTCAGCGGTTTGCGAAAAGCCAAGAACTCAGACGTGGTCATGTTTTCCCGACAAACGTTCCGCAACTGCCCCGATATCTGGGCGAGCACGATGGCTTTCCAAAACGTTTCGCGAATCAGCGATTCGAATCCGCAGCAGAAGAACTACAAATGGGGTTCCGCCGAACTCGTCGGTTACAAGTCGGCCGACGGCACGGACCTTCAGGGGATTTTATTGAAGCCCGATGGCTTCGACCCGAAAAAGAAGTACCCGATGATGGTTTACTTTTACGAACGAAACTCCGACAACCTGCACCGCTACTGGGCGCCGGCGGCCGGTCGCTCGATCATCAACTTCAGCTTTTACGTGAGTCGTGGCTACGTCATTTTCATTCCCGATATTCCGTACAAAGCTGGCTATCCTGGCAAAAGTGCTTACAACGCGGTCATCCCAGGCGTGAAGCAGGTTGTCTCAAAGGGCTTTGTCGACGAGAAAAAAATTGGTGTGCAAGGGCATAGTTGGGGCGGATATCAAATCGCTTACCTGGTAACGCAAACCGATATTTTTGCCTGTGCCGAATCGGGTGCGCCGGTCAGTAACATGACGAGCGCCTACGGCGGAATCCGCTGGGGCAGTGGAATGAGCCGAATGTTCCAATACGAGCGGACGCAAAGCCGGATCGGTCAAACGCTTTGGCAGGCCCGCGGTTTGTATCTTGAGAATTCGCCGATTTTCTACGCGGACAAGATCAACACGCCGCTTTTGATTCTGCACAACGACCAGGACGGTGCCGTGCCCTGGTACCAGGGAATCGAATTGTTCGTGGCAATGCGTCGACTCGGCAAGCCCGCCTGGATGCTCAACTACAACGGTGAGCCTCACTGGGTGATGAAACCTGAAAACCGGATGGATTTTGTGAAGCGGATGCAGCAGTTCTTTGACCATTACCTGATGGATGCCCCGGCTCCGAAATGGTTGGTCGAAGGAATTCCAGCGGTTGATAAGGGCAAAAAGTTCGGATTTGAACCGGCTTCGAATCCCAAGCAGAATCCGGAATCGAACAAAAGTAAGTAGTTACTTTTCGAAAATTATGTCGGTGGAAGCCGCGAATTTTGGCGGAAGTGGGAGCTTGGAATAGCTCTCGTTTCTCCCGATTCGAAACTGCCAACGCCCTTCCAGCTGGATCGGTTTGCTGCCATCTAAAAATTGGATCATCGGCACCGAACGAAGCCCAAACTCGGGAGGCTTGCGCTCGGCGTTGTCGATTCGGACCACGATCAGGTTGAGCTTACCCGCTTTCAATCTCGCATCGCGCGGTGAATAAAAGTTCGTCACGTTACCGTGGACCCGTGGCCGCATTTCTTGGCCATTGATGAAGGCTCTGACATCTGAGTTTCCATCGGCAACCATGGAGAAATGGCGGTCCTTCGTCAGGTGATCGACTTTGACCAGGCATCGATACCAGTAGGTTTCGGAAGGATCTTGTTCGTTTTGCTTGGAAGCAATCTTGTGAGGAACGTTAACCGTCGTCCAATGATGGCGCGGCGAATTCCGCAAGGGCGGCAGCTCCCGCGTTTCGAGTTTTAGCCCCCAGTGAATTGCATTGAAAAGCATTCGTCGAAAGGATCTCTCCGAGAAGTCACTTGGGTGGCCAAGGGAAGTATAGAATGAGCGTCCTCCCTCGGATCGTTCAAACGTCCAAGCCACCGCTTCTTGCGGCTTTTGAAAAATCTCACCGGACAGGAGCGGCGTTGCCTTGGTGTCAAACTCTTTGTTTTTATAAAGCGAGCCTTTGGATGAAAACTCGACGTTCTTGATTCCATTCAAAATGTCGTGGCGCTTACTATTCTTGACGACCTTGATGGTGGGTTCGACTCCATTGGAGTGATGGCCGATATACTTGGCCCCAAACACATCCTGATCAAAGCTTTCCCATTCGTCGCTTCCTTCGGGCCGTTCCGTCTTGATGTCAAAGGCGTGACTCGCGGTTCGGATCCCGATCACTGGTATGCCCTTGGAAATTTGTTCGCGAATGATTGACAGGGCTTCCTTTTTCAATGCGCGTCGACGAACACTGATCAAGAGTAGATCCGCATTTCGAACCGTCTCGATGTTCGGAAAATGATTCCGCTGATTTGCGTGAGCAAAGACAAAACTCACTTTGAAATCTCGACGGAGGCATTGTTTCGCGAATGCCGGAAGAGTTTCTTTTGTCTTGTATTCTTTCTCGCCAATCAGCATGACAATGTGTGGACGTTGATCCGATTTGAATCGAAACGGTCTGCCACCGATGATTTGATCGCTGGTGATGGTCGGACAGACGTACCGCTCGATGTGATCGTAGACCAGGTCGTTGCCACTGAAGTGATCGACAAACGGCCAGCGACGGGGGTTGTACATGCAATCAGTCAGATCCCGCATCAGAACGACATTCTTTCGACCTCGAAGAAGATTTCGAATTCCAAATGGGCGACCGAGCACACACATGTTGGTATGAACCCCCGTCAGGATGACGTTCTTGATATTTCGGTGCGCGAGAATGTTCCAGACTTCGTCTCCCCGGTCGGAAATGAAATCGCGTTTCTCATCGATGGTGATCAATTCGGTTTGGCGAATCCAAGGTGTCCCCGGGTTGCGCCCCATTTTTTCAAGTTCCTTGACCCAGCATTTGTGTTCTTCGGGGTCGTCGTCTTCACCGCCGTCCGATTGATCGATGGGGTAGGCGGCCTTTTCCTCGCTTGGGATTCGGCTGCACCAAGATTCGATTCCGGTTGGAGCGCTTCCGCTTTTGGGTGTTTCAATGGCTCGCAATCGAGCTTTGTGATCTTTGTAAAAAGGCATGCAATCGGAAGGCGCGTGAATGATGGTGACGCCTTTTTCTCGAGCGGCCTTCAGGACTTGATTGAGACGGGGAGCGAAATCCTTGACTCGCCGAACCGCATTCAGGCAATGATGTGAGTCCCAGGTATC
>CAYSXI010000010.1:56935-61555 GCA_964434955.1 uncultured Pirellulaceae bacterium | reverse complement strand
TAGACGGGAAACGGCTGATTGTCTTTCCAAAGTTCAAAGTAAGGATCATCGAAAATGGCATCTCGTACTTCTTGGAAGGTTGATCCCGAGTAATTTTTATCTTCGTCGGAAACTGCCTGCCTGGATCGTCGAATGTCATTCATGTTTATTTTCCCGAAGAATTTAGGCGCTTCTTGTCGCAAGCTCTCGTTCAACACGCTGCAGCCGACGCCTTGTTCTAAACAGCAAAAACCATGGCAAGAGAAAGGAGATCAAAGTCAACAGAACGGCTAGGGCGGCAAGTAAGACCAGGTTATCTGTTCGCAGGTGTGGCATCTCCGGTTCAATCGGATTCTTATTGGGCGCCGCCAAGTAAGGAAACGACCGAAGAAAAGGCTTGTTGTTTTTGGTTGGATGAAGCCGGTTGTCTTCATGCGCTTCTAACGTTGAAACCTCAAACAACAGTGCGTCACCACGATCTCGCATCAGCGTCGCCACATCATCCTCAAGCCGCCTCCCATTCGGAAAGGCAATTGGATTTACCCTATTCCCGGAATCACGATTTTCGACTTTGAATTTGGCGAGGTTTTCTTGCCAACGGGCGCGGGAGAAAATCATCACATCAGGTTCAAAGTCGTAATGCCTTATCCCAAACACAGGACCCAGCGCGAACGATTTAATGTCTTGCAAGATCCCTGGGTCCGTATGCTTCGCCCGAATGGTTCTTACATGTTCGCTCGGGTGCAGGCGGTTCAATTCATCAAATCGAGGAAGCATGGTTCGCAGCGAACGACCGACATGGTCAATTTTCCTTCCGTTTTGTTCACACTTTGCCCAAATCAAAAGATTAGGGGAGTCGCCCAACAACTCGATTGGAAACTCGACGACCATCGCGACAACATTCGTTGAATAAAAGCCGTAGAGAATGAAAGGATCGTCTCGTATTCCTACCCAGGAACGAGTCGACGATTTCAGTTTCCGCTCGATGCTTTCAGGTGCCTTGATCCAAGTTGGCTTCAGCGAAATCGGGTTGCCCGGTTTGGTTGATTCAAAAGTGCTGGTGCTTTCCGTTTCCCGAAAATCAAACTGCAGTTCGAGATCCTCTTGGATCTTTTCCGGTTGGGTGACCCAGCCTCCGTATCGAAACGTTCGGAATTCGTCTGCTTCTCCCCGATCTGAAAACTTAACTTCCGAATCCATATCGATAAGAAGGGAGAATGAAAGTCGCTTTAGGTCCACGGGTTGATCCGCCAGGCCGGGCCGCGCACATAGAACCATGACCAGTTTTTCGTCCTCTTCAAATGCAAACAAGCCAGTCAGATTTGACTCAGGCCTTCCGAAGAAGCGAACGGTAATCGGGTCAGCGTGATCCGACCCGAGCAATGGGGTCGATTTGGGAAAATCAATGCAAGTCACTAACGGTATGAGAATCGCCCACCGAAGCAACCAAAGCTTGCAGGCTACTTGAACCATCATTCAAAGAACCTCCCGCCAATATGCTCTCCCAGTTTTCGATAACTCTCCCATTGCGGTTCATCGAAGAATTGATCCAGCGTGGGTTCGTTGGGGAAATCCGGGTTTTCCAGCTTGTAATTGCGAACATCTACCGGTTCGCCATCGATGACGGATGCACGAATGTAGAGCATCCAGCAACAGCTGCGACCGTGCCAGGATTTTTCAGTCCGTTCGGATTTGGGAAATTGAACCTGGAACAGGGTCGCATTTTTATGTGGCGGATTGCCCTCGGAACCCAAAAGTTCCTCGACGCTACCCAATTGTTCTTTGACCTCGGAAGGCACCTCGCTGATCTGGTCCAAATCCACTTCCCTGAATTCAGCACCGAAGTCGATTCGTACCAAGCGCGCGAGCCACCCGATTACTTCGCCGTTGTATTCTTTGTCAGCTCCGACATCGACCACGACCATGTACGGCACTCGCCGACGAATGAGTTCATAGGCGCCAGTCAATTCAAAATGCCCTCCATCAGAGAGGTACCAATGTCGCCTCCAAGCTCCCGTAAAACGGCCAATTAACTCGGCTAATAACAACATCTGTGAAGAGAATAGGCGGTAACCCATACGGCGAATCTGTTCTGCCAAGTCCATTCGCATCGGCAACCGGAATCTTTCGTGGGAGTAGATCCCTGAATTCCACCAGTAGCCCAAACGCAAGTTGGTCAAGGTAAAAAGAATTGACCGACCAATTTGAGTCTCTCGCCCTTTCGCTGCACTGATCGCCGCCCCCGAAATCGCGGTCCATTCACGAAGGTTGAGGTTTTCGATGGCAACCGGTGTTCGGTCGTTTTTGAGAAACGGATGCGCAGATGAAAGATCGCCTATGGGGTTCAATTCACAGGTGGCCTGGTCTTGGTCGGTCCAGATTGCGTGGAAGTTGCGGGCGACGTTCACGCCGGCTGGTCCCATGACCATATTTTCTGCTTTGCGATCTCGAATGCCTCGTTGCGACGAAACATCCACCGTCTCGTTGACGGCAACATTGATCAGGTGCAGCGGTCCGCCCCGATCATGAGGCTTGTATTCGTTGTACGGTACGTCGTCTCCAGCAATTAAATGGCGAATATTCTTGCCATCGTTATGGTGATATCGCCTGGGATTAACTGCCCCAAGAAAAACTCGGGCTAACCGCGCCGAGTAAATGCCGAGTAGGCCAGAGCGATTGACGAAACGTACCGGATTGGAATATTCGAATAGAGGACTAGCCCACCCGAGCAACAAACTGATCAAGATTGCGACAGACGTGGCAACCGTACCAAGAATCCATGTTTCACCGAGCTCAAAGACCACATGGCTCATGAATGACACCACGAGCAATGGCAAGATTCCAAGCAAAAGAAACAGGGAAAAAGTCGCCAAGAATGGAATCTTCCGCAACTTGGCGAGAAATCCGCGATTACTGCTTCCGGCGTTGACAAGGTAGACGGCAAATCCGCGCAGGAATGGAATCATACCGACCAAAGAAACCAAACTACCCACGACACCCCAAAGAGCTGACCCTTCGGTCAAGGTCAGTAAGTATGCCGATGCGAGGTACCGCCCCGTGGCGTCAACGATCGCCAATACAACGATCGCTAAGACGATCATCGACCACAAACCGAGATAATGGGTCAAATAATTTCGTGAGAGCGCGATCCGAAAGCGACTGCGAGGGTTGCCATGTCCTTCGTTCTTCTTGATTGTCCGCCAGGCGAAGAAAATCCAGAAAACGGAAGCTGCGAAAACGACCAACGCGCCGGGCCAGAGCGTCGCCAATAAGACAACAATTGCGATCACCAACGCAGTAAACAGGAACGACAAAACGAGTTCTTCGTAATAGTCTTCGGAAACAATCCAATAGGCAATTGCCAGCGGAAGCACCGTGACCCAAACCAAGCTTTCGGCGAAAGCAGCCCAGGGGCTGGTAAAGCCCATGTTGGTTTCAATTGTCGATGTAAAAGGCGCTAGCTGTTCCAGTAACGAGAACAGCGTGTCCGCCCAATGGTAGGGGAAGTATCCAACAACATTGATCGCGCCAAATACTGCAAAAAAGAAAACCCAGAGCACAAGATGGACGCTCAACAGATTTCGCCAAAACGAGGCGAGATTGTAAACCGTATCACCGACACCTTTTGGTGAAAGGTAGTTGGCATGCGCGCGCAGCCAATTGATCTCGCGACTCTGTGTATTTGTCAGAGCATTGGAAACTTGCTGTGGCTCGTGGCAAGTATCAAAAAACCTCCCCAGAAACGAACCGATGTAACCGCCCCCGGAAACGGTCGATAGTATGTCGACTCGTTTAAGCCAGTCGGAGCCAGCCAACGCTTGTAGAATTCCAAGACAAAACGACGAACTGCGAATCCCACCACCGGAAAGCGCTAAACCGAGCGTGTCTTCAGGAAGGGTCTCGTGATAAAGCGGGCATTCCTCTGCGTCATCCGGTACATCAGGCGGATTGGCGCGAATCGAGTTTCCGTCATCGACGGTTTTTCCTTTCGACGTTGGCTTTTCCGTGTCCCGAGAGGAGATTGGCTTGAGCGGAAGCTTAAGCAACCAAGGCTTTTTGTCGTCCATTAGAGCCCCACCTTTTTGCGCCGCGCGCGAATCAGTTTGGATTCAATGTCTTCCATTTCTACCGGGTAACACTCACGTTCCTTCGACTGCCAGTTGGACCGGTGGATCGGGTTTCTTCGCAGGTTTTCCTGGACTAGTCTGTCGCCGGCAATTTGCTCAGAAACAAAATGGTCGGGGTGGTCCTCGCTGACACAATCTGCCGCTTTTTCTGACAGCATGTAGATATTGGTGACAATGAAATATCCGGGAATCTTTTTGAAAACCGAAGCATCGACAACTCGCAAACCCTTGATTCCGTGAACTCGAAATCTCGAGTCAACGACGGATTCTGATTCATCTTTTCCCATCCGGCAGGTGCCGCAGGCATGGTGCCCCCAGGTTACATCCTTGATCCAGTTGCGAACTTTTTGATCTCGCGCCTCGTCATTTTCGATCCGTTGATCGTCTTCGAATTGCGAACCCAGTTCTTCGTTAAAGGGAAACTGATATGACTCGACCAGCCCCGAACGCATGCTATTGACCAACATGCGTTCAACGAATTGAACACCTTCATGGATCGAGTCGAGATCACGGT
>CAYSXI010000010.1:0-56919 GCA_964434955.1 uncultured Pirellulaceae bacterium | reverse complement strand
CGTCATCCGGCAGTACCTGAAAGTTAATTTTGGGTCGACGGAAAGGACTCTTACTTCGCAACTCGACCGTACCCTGATTATTTCGGGAACGAGCCTTGAGCACCAACCATGTCACGGTGCGTTTTTCTGGCGAGGCCCTCCCGTCTTCCCGTTCACCGTCAAGATCGGGAGCCAGAGCCGAGGGCTTGGAGTAGCCCGGGTAGTAACCGGGAAAGTACCCGGCCAGTGCGAAGATAAACAGATCGGGGTGCCGTGTTTCGTGGCGTGAACGTTTAAAAATTGAGATCAAACCGCCGTTGGTTCCGTAGACGTTTGTCTTGTTGGGCAGGCCGCGGTTTCGCACCCAGGCATTGAGAGATGCATCGTTCTCGGACAACGAGGTTAGCTCGAGGCCATCCAGCGAGCGAAACCGATCGGACAACGTCGCGATCACTGGAACTTCATATCGATCTTGCAGATTCTGCCCAACCGCAGGGAGGTCTTTGACCAGTTTGATTCTTTGGCTTTTCAAATGTTCTTCCGGGCCCAGCCCAGACAACATGAGTAATTGCGGGGTATTGAATGTCCCCCCGCACAGGATGACTTCTCGTTTGCAATGAATTTTCTCAGTCAGGTTGCTCCAATTCCTGGGTGGTTTTTGGGCCTCGGGATCCGCTTCGTAAACGTGCTTTTGACTCAGCACCTGGACACCGTTTACGCGTTCCGCGTCGCGGCGATCAAATAACAATCCGATTACCAATGTTTCGGTTAGAAACTTGAGTTTATCCGGTCTCGCTTTTTGAACGCCAAACAAGCGCTCACGGGGACCCGAGCGTTCGCCCGATTCCGTGATTGAACAAGGGATCTGGGAAAGTCCTTCCTGGCTACGCCGCATGGTTTCCCAATGGTTTGGATCCAATCCCGGCAAGGTCCCGGACTTGATTTCGGCGACCGTATCGACTCCTGTTTCTACGGCGTTCCATGCCGCCTGTTTGATGATTTTCAAGAACTTTTTTTCATTTGCGAGGAGCCGCAAATCAGACATGGATGTTTGCAACCAACCTTGGTGTCCATGGCGCCCACTTGCCCAAGTCGCGTGGCTTTTGAAAGGACGAAGCCGGCTAAGAAAACTACTCTTGTCATAGTTGCACTTCTCGAGCCTTTCGAAATAGTTGCGCATCCTTTCACCGCGCCAACTGGGATCATTCATTTCGTCGGCGATCTCGTCCCAATCTTCCGATGGACCGCAGATCGTGATCATGGCATTGTGGATTGTGCATCCGCCCAATCCTTGAGCTCGCGGATAGAAAACGCCTTCGTTGTCCTTTGGATGGGCCGTCGGTGGATCGACATTGGGGTCGGGGAAGTTCCTTCTCGGATTTCTCTCCTCGTTGACGCCGCCAAAATGGTCGACGAAATACCTTAAAGAATGCCGATTGTCTTCCGTTGACTCTGTGTGCAGTAAAGGAACCTGTGTCGAATCAACGATGGAACCCTGAGGAGTTTTCGGCTTGGCTGGTCCCATTTCAATGACCAGGACTTCAAATCCTCGTTCGGCCAACCGAGCGGCCAAAGGCGCACCGCCTGCGCCACCTCCGACAATAATGAAATCGACGGGTGTATTCTCTGGGTCAGTCCAGCTAGGTTCGATTCTTGCCATGATCAAAACGTCTTGATTAAAAGGATCAGGTCTTCTTTTTCCTCATCAGAAAGCTGCTGCATAAACTCATAGTCGTGCCCACGATCAACAACGAGGTCGGGACAGTTGCTGACTTTCATCAGAAGGGGTGCGACATTTCGCTCGAAATCATGGAGCTCTTGCTGCACATCGACATCGTCGCGGCCACCATATTTTTTGAAATGTTCCACGAGAGCGTCCGCAACGTCGACGAGATCTTTGATGTCCGAATGTGGGTCGACATTCACTAGAAGATTGACGGGCATTCCTTGGGGAAAAGGACCGATCGTAAGCTCGGACCCGTTTCCGGAAGCAAACCGACCAAACCCAGCCGCAAAAACAATGGCTGCCGCCAAAAATACAACGGCAACCATTTTGGACACACGAATGTTTTGAAACCAAAGCGCGATGGCCGAAACAGCAAATACGATTACGAGCGTCAAAATATGCAGATTGATCCACGGCAGAAGCCAGCCAGAGCCAACTTCGATCATTCGAAATGCTGAAAAGTACTTCCACAAAACGAAACCGAATGCAAACGCAAGCAGGACCAAAAGGATGCAGCCGATCAACTTGACCAACATGACAAGCAAGCGAAACCGCTCGTGCTTTTCAACTAACCAATCACCGATGCGTTTGATTCGGCTAGACAGCGCCAAACGAACCGCAATAAAAACAAATACCAAGGAAGGCACCCATGGAATCAGCCGAATCCAGATCGGGCGAAACCCGGTAAATCCGGCGAGGAAACTTGGAACCTGATGCCCCCGAATCTTGAAATGGGTTCGTTGATCGGTTCGCCAAATCAATCCCCCGTCTTTCTCAAGTTGATCGCTGCCGATCGATTCGGCCTTGTTCAACTTGGCCAAGTCGTGACTTTCAAATCGTTTGCCCGGATTCAAAAGCTTTCGAATTGCGTCGTCGTAAGCCTCGAGGCGCCCTTTGACCGACGGATCGTTGTTGAAGTTACCCAACGAATTGTTGTGGAGGAAAGGAGCAGTTGCCCAAGCACTGATGAGGGTAGGAACGCGATAGTACCCAGGGCCTCCCGCCGGCGCCTCGAATCGGTTTTCCGCACCGCTAAAAGGATCTCGATAACGAATGGCACCAACCGAGTCGAGGTCTTTGTAGGTATTTGAGGCAAAATCTTCCCACACATGACCTCGTTTTGCATTTGTTGCCATCGCCCTCGATGCGTTCGTTTCGGTAATCGTTACGGGAATTCGACGATCCGTCGAAAGATAATTGTCCTCCCAAAATTCGGGGTTCTCGACGGCAGCTTGCGCCCAACGAGCATAATCGGCGGGTAGTTGCCCGTCGCCACGCGTCAAACGCCAAAGGTCATCCATGTCCAGCGGCTCGGCTTTGATTTCGTTGCCCTGTTCATCCAATACGACAAGCGCGTCCTTAAGCCCGTTCTTCACCGGCTGCTTACTACTGTGGCAAGCGATACATCCTTTGGCGAACACCTGGCGCCCGTTTTTCAAAGATTCGTCTGTCGGTAGCCCCGTGAACTGATGATCAACGTTCTTTTCTTTTTTCAGTTTCTCGCGATAGTCGATAACCGATTTCGTGGGCGCAAATTTGACAACCGGTTTGTTGTTAACCAGCGCATCCTTGAGCAGCATTGGGTCGCTACTCTTCAGAAAGTAGGCCGTCATGGAGTCGACGCGAATCTTTGTCGCATGCCAATAGATTGAATTCTCCTCGCAATCCTCCAGTCGAAACGGAGTCTGGTCTCGGAAACCCAGCGCCGTATTGTGCGTTCGCATCCATTGGTCATGGTAGGTTCCGATATTTAGATACACGCGCGCCAACGCAACCCAGCTGCCAACGCTGTCCGAACCGTCTACTAACACCATTGGGACATGTCGTGGATTCCCTTCAAATTCGTCACGATGGTCCAGAAAAGGCGGAGGATAATCGTATTGGCCATATTGATACCGGGAATCCCATAGTCCGGGATACCGATCACCTGGTGGGCCGAATGATTCGTCGCTGAGCGTTTCTGGAGGATTGTCCAATGCACGACGAATGCGTGCTTGCAATCCAAAAATCGCATTCATCGTGTTTGGATTGTTGATGTGATCCGTCGCAACCAAAGACGTATCAATGGTTCCCGGGAACTGGGAATCGAGCAAATGGTAAAGGTAGCTCTTGGGCTCAAGCGTGTTGCCGAAGACTTCACGAATCCGAAGGTACTGCGCGCCGATGGTGCTACTAATGTTGCTCCACTCAGGGTCTTCGACGTCGATGGGTGGGTTCAAAGGGTGATAGGAAGCGTGGCATATGGCGCAACTAATCCCGACAATGAATGGCTTGATGGTCTTCGGATTTGAAGAATACTCTTGGTCTTCGTAAAACTTCGCTGGGTCCCAGTTCCTTTTGGCCGACGCGCTTTTCTCAAATTCAGGATTCTTGAAAATCCTCATGCCGACAATGCCAGTCGGGTATCCGTACACGTCGGGATCTGGTTGAGTCGATGAATAGGGATTCTTGGCGTAGTAGTCATCTTTGGGGCGATCGACTCTTATCCCATGCCAATCTTTTGTTTCTGCATCGGTGGGTGCCCGCATCCCGGGCTCGGGAATCAATCCTGCACGGGCAAAACGATCGCCCCGTCGATCGCTATCAATGACTTTCAAGAAGTCGACGGTGTCGTATCCGTTTCGCGAAAGCCAATCCCAAAATCGCTCGTTGCCACCTGTCCAAAGCATCCAAGCTTGGCGGCCACGAATATCAATCTCCGCCAATTTGTTCGGATGTTTTTCCGGGAGGTCCGAAAGCGGCGTGTACTTTCCGTTATGAATCTTTCCGTCGATCTCGTAAAAGTGGTCTTCGGAAGCCGGCTTGAAGTATTTATAGGCGTCGCTTTCATTTGCCTGCGCGTCTTCAATGTATTTGCCACCTGCGTGAGGTCGATCACTAGGGACTGGGCCTCGGCAACCAGAAACAAGAAAGTAAACGCAAAACAGAATAACGAAAACGTACGGTTTCTTGTGATTCACTGGAGCATCTCCTGATCTAATCAGATGCGCTTCCTACCTACGCAGACCGAATGCAGTTGAAATTTCGGAACTCCTAAAAGATAGACACGATGCGTTGGGAGATAGAGGGTTTCCAAAGGGGAGCAAAGTGGATCAAGACGCTCGCGCTTTACCCAATTTTTTTTGCTTCCCCAGCTCGCAATCCACTCACCGGCATTTTGCAACCGGAGCTCAGAATCAGATCCAGAGGATCAACCTGGGGTTTCGCTCGCGACTTAAACGCAAAATCGGGTGGCCAAGCCGGCGTCGACAAAGAGCTAGATTTAACGCCATCTTTTTTTGCAATTCCCCAATCATTTCCAGATTCAAAATTCGCCTTGAAATTTGTTCGACAAGGCTGAATTCAAACTGCAAAATGTTTCGTTTGCGAATCAAAATTATGCCAGCGGCCGCATCCGCTTTGGAATAAAAAAAAGAAAATGTCTGACGGGACGACCGAAGATTTCGCGAGTATACCTTGTCTCAAAAATTTAATCGCGAGTTGAGCATGTCTATCGACAAGTGTGACAATCTATTTGGAAAAAACGACAAGAGATTAGTTGCCGGACTTAACGAATTGCTTACAGCCTACTGGTATTCCAAAGACTCCCTATCTGATTCGTGGAATTTTGCGGTCGCCATTCAATGCTTATTGTCAGGCGGGTTAACCAAAACTGATTTGCGTTGGCTGGTAGTCAAAGACTATGTCATGCATCAACGTGAGATCACGGGGAATACCAAGGACGGCCGACAATTCCGTCCAATTGGAAATCTGTCATTCTGCCAGGAATCATGCTTCGTGATGACGGATCAGGGTGCTGAGGTCCTGACCAACTGGTTTGAGGATTTGCAGGGTGAAGATGGGCGCGCAAGACAAGCTTCATGTGTTGAACGGGAAATCGATAGTCTGCCTCGATGGTGCCCCGACTCGAAGGAGCTTCGTTTTGACGGAAAAGTCGTCAAACGTTTTCGTTGGCGAGCAATGAACCAAGAGACGGTACTTACCGCCTTTCAAGAGGATGGTTGGCCGATAACCATTGACGATCCGCTGCCACCAAAAATGGAACTGGATCCCAAGCGTCGGCTGCATGACACGATCAAAGCGTTGAATCAAAACCAAGAGTTTGCGGCCATTCGATTTCATGGAAATGGAACAGGCGAAGGCGTTCGCTGGCAGATTAACCTCGCAAAATAGCTCGCCAACTTGCCGGGTACCGCGTCAAGTTTAGGGCTTTTCGTTTTCCAGCATTCACCTCCCATTTTGCTCCCCTACCCTCCCCGTGAGTTTTGCGCTCGATCCGATACAACGGTAGGCGAACCGAAAGGTTGGAAACGACTCGAAAACCGGGGGTGAGGCGAATGTCGAAAGGTTTGAATGGAAGCGTTCAAGTCCCGATTCACTCGGGTTGGCGCCGTGACTTGCCCGACCCCCGTGACTATACCGTTGAAAACGACCAAGTCTTTCGACTGCTTGCCAACTTGCCCGCCCTGAACCAATTGCCAAGCTCGGTTGATCTACGGGGCGACGCCGACGGCGAGTACTTGATTAACGTATCGCAGGCTGGACTTCTTGGGCGATCGGCAGCATGTGCCGTTGCTTCGCTTGCTGAATACTACGAACGCCGGGTTGCCGGGAGCAGTTTCTCGGGATCCACCCAATTCCTGCATGAAATGTCTCGCTTTCTTTCAGCAACGAACGATCGCGACGCAAGCCTACGCACCCACTTCAAGGCGCTCAAGCGTTATGGGATGCCCCCGAGCGACTTGGTAGAAGCGTTGAATCTCAAGGATGAAGAATGGTGGTCGGATGTCCGCCTACTCGGATTCAAACGCGAATATGAATCATTAGTCTACTTTCGGCTTGACACACCATTTCGCTCAACGGAAGAAACCTTTGAGTGGGCGAAAGTTCTGCTTGCGTCGGGATTTCCGTTGACTGCTGGTATTTCGATTCCTCGAAGCATGGATGCAAATGAAATATTCCCTTATCGGCCTCGTTATGAATCGTATCGAGGTGGATTGGTCGTGGTTCTGGTTGGATACGTGGCCGAACGGGCCCGAAGCGGTTACTTTCTTTTTCGAAACAGCTGGGGCGAAAACTGGGGCGAAGGCGGCGATGGCAAGCTTCCATTTGAATTGGTCTATCGAGGCTTGGCCGTTGACTTCTGGTCAATGATTCAGCCCAACTGGATTTCTTCCAGGTGCATGAAACGTCCTTTCTATCGTCCTTGAGTCGCTCACGCGAAACCAACCAAACCGCAAGCGTCAATCAGCGCGACCAACCGCCGAGTCGATGCAGCGTTGCAAACTTTGCCACTAAAAATCGATCTCATACGAAACCAGGATTGGTTTCTCAGAGCTGAACGTCTCACAATGCATGGCAATCGCGCTTGAGGCGAATCACTTGCCGGGTTTGGGCAACGACTTAAGTAGGACCTCGACGGCTTTTTCAATTTGTTTGTCCTGTCCTTTGGCGGTCGACTCGGGATCGTTCTTCACCAAGTAGTCGGGGTTGGTCTGGTTATTCTCCAGGTACTCACCCTTCATGTTTTTCATCCCGACCTGGGGTACGCCCACGCGAATGTCGCCGGACAGCGACATCTCCCACCAGACCGCGGTCATGGTTCCGGGGACAGGCATTCCGACCATCTTGCCAATCTTCAGGACGTTGTAGGTGTAGGGAAAAGCATGCGCATCGCTGTAGTTGCCTTCGCCCATCACCAGAATCGATGGTTTGTTCCATTGATCCAGCGAATCGCCATGGTACTTTCGGCCTCGAACGTGCATGGTCACATATTCCTTGCCCGAAAGCAGTTTCGCCAAATCATTGTGCAACCAGCCACCTCCGTTCCAACGCGTATCGACCACGATGGCGTCTTTGTCAAAGTTTCGACCGAGAATTTCGGAATAGACCGTTCGGAAACTAGGGTCATTCATGCCGCGCACATGGACATAACCAAGCCGCCCGCCTGAAAGTTTCTTGACCAACTCGCGACGGTTTTTGACCCAACGTTCATACATCAACTGCGATTCGGCGCCCGTCGAGATCGGAATCATGACTTCGTCGAATCGCGTGCCATCTTCACGCAGAACGGAAAGCCGCACTCGCTTGCCGGCTTTTTGATTCAACAGTTTCGCCAAGTTGGCTTTGCCATCCAGCTTGACGCCATCGATCGCGGCCAACTTCATCCCTGCTTTGATGGCACTCTTGGCTTTCTTCAATGGGCTCTTGTCCAATACTTCGGCGATCTTCAGCGGGCCCGAGGTATCTTTCAGGTCAAAAATCACCCCCAGCGAAGCCGTTCGATCAGCCGTCCTGGCCGGAGCGCCTCGATAGGATACGCCAATATGCGAAGCATTTAGTTCGCCCGTCATCTCCGCCATCAAGTTGGCAAGATCGCGATTGTTATTAATGGAAGGCAGCTTCGCCTGGTACGCTTTTTTCATCGCATCCCAGTCAATGCCGTGAAAATTTGGATTGTAGAATTTGTCTTTGATTTGCCGCCAACCATGTTCAAACATGTACGCCCGTTCTTGATCCGGCTTCCACTCCATGGTCGCGTCAAAGGCGATCGGTTTCGCGCTGCTCAAACTCGCAGCGGACGCGTGGCTCAACGATCCTCCGGCGAGAAAAAACACCGTCTTTTCATCAGCGGAGAACTCAAACGCGGCGCCTCCAGGGCCAAACTTCTTGACCATCTTGGTTCCACCCTCGCGGAAATTTCTTTCCCAGAGCTCGGTACCGTTGGCGTCGCTTTTCAAGAAATAAAGCTTGGACGCATCCTTCACCAAGTACATTTGCGTGATGTTGGCCGAGTTTCTCGTGAGGCGAACGATACGATCATCCATCTCCTCCCAGTCAATCTTGACTTCACTAACCTGTTGGCTTTTGCCGTCGCCTTTTCCATCACTTGGTTTCTTGTTGGCTTGCTTCAATTCCTGAGCCAATTCGTATTCTTCTTTGCTCATGGAAAACTTGTCATAGGCATCCTGGTTCAGGAATGCCGCCATCACATCGAACTCACGCCCCCAACTTCCATGGTCACGTTGGCCGTACCGTGCGCTTGCCCAAATGACCGCGCTGCCACCGCGACACCATACAGGTGAGCCATCGGTGTACCCGGAGTGGCTGATGTCGATTGGTTGTTTGGAGCCATCGGCTGGAAAAATCCCGATGTTTGGAATGAAGAGCCTCCCGCGGGGCGAGTAATCGGCAATGAGCCATTTGCTGTCGGCTGACCAATCGAAAGCAATATCACCATCGCTGTAGGAATAGTTGTGCTCTTTGCCAAGCGCAACATTGGTATCGCCCGTTTTCCGATTGAGAACCTGGATTTCATCACGCCCTGAAAGGAACGCAATCTTCTCGCCATCGGGCGAGTACTTGGGTTGGAAACTTTCAGTTTCCGCCGAGTAGACTTCCTTCTCTTCAAATTTGGTTGCCGAAAAGAAGTACTTTTCCCGCTCGTCAGCAATGTTGGATTCGAAGAGCTTCCACTTGCCGCCGCGTTCGCTCGCATACAACAGCGTCCGACCGTCCTTGTGGAAGGAAACGCTTCGCTCTTGCTCTGGAGTATTGGTAACTCGAACCGTCGTTCGAAAGTCACGACTGGTTACAAAGATCTCGCCCCGACAGACAATTGCGACTTCTTTTCCATTGGGCGAGACGGCAAACTCCGAAATGCCATTGAGTTGTTTGGTTTGATAATCGTTGGCCTGGGCGTCGGCTTGAAACGTTACGGAAACGCGTTTCGGATCACTGCCAACCGTTTGTGTAAAGAGTGCGCCATGCTGGGTGTAGCAGAGCATTCCATTTTTTGAGATGGACAAGTGGCGAACCGGATGCGTTTTGAAACTCGAAACCTGTTTCTTGTTCTTGCCTTCCGCATCCATCTGCCAAACGTTGAAATTGTTTGACTTGTCTTCCGAAAGAAAGAAAACTTTCTGGTCGCCATGCCAGACTGGATCATGATCGCCCCCAGCAAAATTTGTTAGCTGCAAATGTTTGCCAGATTCAAGATCATGCAACCAGATGTCTCGGGCAAAGGCAGAGACGTCGTGCTTTCGAAACTCGTTTTCATAAGACTTTTCGTCGCGATAAAGAATCTTGGTGCCGTCCGAATTGTATTTCGCCTGGGAAGAGCCAATGGTCGAGACCATTCGCGGAGTCCCACCGGTTGTACCGACTTCGTACAACTCTCCGACTCGGCCTGTCGGAAAAAAGCTGGAGTCCGCACTTTCGGTTCTCGCCGCCGAAAACAAAACAGCTTTGTTATCTGCGCTGAAGTCACTGGGGATATCGTTGGAACTGTGAAAGGTCAATCGTTTTGCCTTTCCACCCTGAGATGACATGACGAACACGTCAAGGTTCCCGTGACGATCCGATGCGAACGCGATCTGTTTGCCATCGCGCGACCACACGGGATATCCATCCCAGGATTCGTGGGTCGTCAACGCCCGCGCCAGCCCACCGCGAACGGAAACAACATGAATGTCACCTTGATAGCTAAGCGCGATGGAACTTCCGTCTGGCGAAATGGCCGCATGCCGAAACCAGTCGCTTGATTCCTGAGCAAATACTTGAGAAGTCAAAAGTACTGAAATCGCAAATACAATCCACTGAAGTCGTTTCATTTTCCCTAATCTCGGATTGGCAAGTTGTCGTTATGGAAATAGGTCGTTGGATGAAAGATTGTGCTGCCCCGATTCTGGAGATCGAGCGCTATTCCGAACGACCGCGCGTTAGGTGGGCGTTAACAACAGAATGATTCCTTACTTTCCCAAGTTCAAGTAGCAGAAGCGACATTCGAAGGGTTTATCTCCCTTGTGCCATGGGCGCATCCGCAAAGTCGTTGAATCGGGGCGTTTCTGGAAACGTCCAGCCTTTCCGACCATATTTTCCAAATACGTTTTTCTCGAGGCTCGTGTGCAAATTCACTCAACCGGTGTGCGAGTTGGCGCGCCTTTGAAATCCGAATCAAACCGGGCCTCAATACCTATCGGTTGTTTCGTCCCATCACGGGCGAAATCAAACAAAAACCAAAAGGATTCCTTTTTTGGTTTGGGCATGATGATTGGCATGCCGGTTGCTTTTCTATCCTGCATGACGCCAAAACTTGAGCACTCGCACGATCCCGAAGCCATTTCCATTCGCTTGAAACAGGCGAACCAACACAGTTACCTGCGCGATTTTGTATACGGGGCCATTGACGGTACGGTAACCACGTTTGCGGTAGTCACCAGTATCGCGGGTGCTGGCCTCAACTCGGAAATTGTGATCGTTCTCGGCATGGCCAATTTGCTAGGCGATGGCTTCAGTATGGCGGCCAGTAATTTCTTGGGCACACGAACCGATCAACAGCTGCGCGAGAAAGCTCGACAGATGGAACAACGTCATATTCGCCTCGATCCAGAGGGAGAACGCGAAGAGATTCGACAGATCTTTGCGAGCAAAGGATTCGAGGGAGAAGACCTGGACCGAGCGGTCGCCATCGTAACGGCAAACGAAGAAAGATGGGTCAACGCGATGCTCGTGGACGAGTTGGGGCTTCCTCCCGATCGCCGCTCTGCGATCAAAGCCGCGTTGACGACTTTCGTCGCATTTTTCGTTGTCGGCCTGCTTCCGTTGCTTGCATTCGCCTACGGTTTCCTCGTGCCGGCTCAATCGGGTTGGCTTTACGCGCTGAGTACCGTGATGACGGCCTTGGCCTTTTTTTTGGTTGGTACCGCCAAGTCGTTCTTCGTCAATCAGAAATGGTATTGGTCCGGACTGGAAACCTTGATCGTCGGCGGCGTCGCAGCCAGCCTGGCATACTTGGTTGGCTTGGGGCTTAAGGGGCTCATTGGAGGGTGAAATTCTGGCGCTACTTCGAAGACAGCAAAACCGAATCCAATTTCAATAGCGAGCTAAATCGATGACAACAACTCTTTTCGACAAAATCGGCGGACGACCGGCAATTGAAAATCTGGTTGCTGCTTTCTATGGACGGGTTTTAACGGATCCGCTCCTCGCACCCTTCTTCGAACAATCGGATATGGAGAAGCTTAAGAAGATGCAATTATCATTCTTCTCAATTGCGTTGGGGGCTGGTGAACCTGAAGCCATGCCGCCTCTGCGCGAAGCCCATCAGAACCGCGGGATTGAAACCAAACACCTTACGCGTTTCACCGAGTTACTGCTCGAGACCTTGAATGCGATTGGAATCTCGGAATCGGATGCTTCAAAGATTTACGAACGCGTCGCGACTTATTCCAATGAAGTTCTCGGCGAGTCAAATGTCGATGGTTAAATCAGTTGTCCTGTTTCGGGTCTGATTAGGATAATCAATTGGGAGTCAGTTTTCGCAAGTAATGTCATGACCAAGTCCTCGTCGAGATCCAGTTTCGCCACGGTTGCCGGTTGTGCAATCTGGCTCTTGCTGCCGTTTGTTGCCGGTGCGATCGGAGGGTGGGCGACAACTTCCAGTGTCAACGACTGGTACGTTGACCTCAACAAGCCGACCTGGAATCCTCCCGGCTGGATTTTCGGACCGGTCTGGACGGCGCTTTACCTTGCGATGGGTGCGGCTGCCTGTCTTGTTTGGACATCGGCCCCCTGGAATCGAACACGAATGGCGCTTCTTGGTTTCGCGGGTCACCTGGTTCTCAATAGTCTTTGGTCCATTTTATTCTTTGGAATGCAGCAACCCGGGTGGGCGTTCGCTTGCATCCTTTTGCTTTGGCTGGCCATCGGCTTGGTCGCTTGGTTTTTTGATCGCCATTCACGGCTTGCGACGTTTCTGATGCTCCCTTACTGGCTTTGGGTCAGCTTTGCTTCCTGTTTGAACTTTTCAATCTGGATGCTCAACCGTTGAGTGCTTCTTCATGAGAAGGCCACGCGAATCTTGAAATCGCCATGCATGCTCCATAGCTTCGCAGCCGCGTTTTGTCGTCGTAGAAATCGAACCCGGCCGCCAAGAATCTCCAGGTTGCTGACGATCGGTTGGCACAAACGAGACTCCAACTGTGAATCGATTGCTGGTGACGTTGAACCTTGCGAGCCAACCCTGTCGACATGGATGACCTGATTTGCTCGTCGCGCGGTGATATAATCATGGCAGAAATGAGGAAATGACTTGGGAAAACTAATATGAAATTCAGATTGATTTTTTTGACTCTCAACTGCGCATTTTTTGCCTTTTGCTTCCTGCCGTTGCGCCAGATCGTGGGACAGGAAACAACACACAGTTTTCTCGCCTGTGGCAGCAAAACCTACATCATGGGCGAAGATGGCAAGAAAAGCTGGACCTATCCAGCTTCGACTCGCGATGGCTATGTTCTTGACGACGGAAGCGTCATTCTGACTTTGAGTAAATCAAAAAAGTACAGGGGCGGTGCCGTTGTCAAAATCAATCCGGAAGGTGAAGAAACGCTGATTTGGAAGGGCACCCAAAGTGAAGTCAACAGCGCTCAGCCAACGGAAGAAGGAAACTTCGTGATCACCGAAGCTGGTGCCAAGCCGAGGCTTCTGGAAATCACTGCTGAAGGAAAAGTTGCCGCCGAGTTTCCGCTTGGTTGTCAAAAGAAGAACCACCACATGCAAACGCGAATGGCGCGAAAACTACCCGATGGAACCTTTTTGGCTCCTCACCTTCTCGACTTTGCTGTATTCCAATACTCGCCCAAAGGTGAAGTTATCAGCAAATTGGACACCACCGTCCCGGGGGACACGGAACGAAAAATTCGTTCGTGGCCGTTCACGGCGATTCGTCACGGCGACGGCCACACGCTGGTTTGTTGCACGAACGGAAATCGAGTGGTTGATTTCGACAAAAATGGCAAGGTTGTTTGGACTCTTACGAATGATGACCTACCCGGCAAATGGCTACAGGATCCTTGTGGCGGGCAAGTCCTCCCCAATGGCAACATTGTGATTACCAGTTACGCCGGCGGACGTGTTGACCGAAACGCCCCGAAAGTATTTGAGGTCACGCGAGAGAAGAAAGTGGTCTGGAAATATGTTGATGGCCAGGCAGCAGGCATTCATCACTTCCAGGTGATCACCACCAATGGGAAGAAACTGAAGGGACCAGCCAAGAAGTAGCCAGCCGGCGAAACTCCAATTCAACGGGCCAATTCGGGGGCAATTCAGCTTCCTGTAATCCCTTTGCGAGAATTATTTTTTTCCACGGCTGATTTCCGTGTAAGAATCCCGACCCTTGGGAGAGGTATGATAGAACTCAATCAAAGGGAAAGGGTTAAATGCACGAAGTTCCGCAAACTCGAGCCAGTCTGCTGCTTCAATTAAGCGACAAAAGTGAGGACGCGTGGGCCGAATTCCTTTCCGTCTACGAGAAGGCACTTTTTCGTTTTTGCTGCAGCAAAGGCTTGCAGGAAGCGGATTGCGAGGATGTGCTTCAAGATGTCCTGACCGCCGTCATGAAAAAAGTTTCCTCCTGGGATCCCGACCAAAGCAAAGGCAAATTTCGCGGCTGGCTTTTTCAAGTTGCCCGAAATGTCGCGGTTGATGTGATCGATCGGAAAGCCAAAAAAGTGACGGCTTCGGGAGATTCCCAAGTTGCAATGATGCTTGCCGAAGTACCCGATTCGAACCCACAAGAAACGACTTTCGAAATCGAGTACCAACGCGCTCTTTTTGATTGGGCTTCACAACAGGTGAAATCAGAAGTCAAAGAAGTCACCTGGTTGTCGTTCTGCAAAACCGCCATTGATGGTGAACAAGCAGAAAAAGTCGCTAGTCAACTTGGCATCTCCATCGGCAGTGTCTACACCGCCAAATGTCGGGTCGTCGCTCGAATTCGGGACAAGATTTCAGAGCTGGATCAAGGTGTCGACATCGGCCCCGGTGCCAAGTGAACCAAGTTCACTTTTGGAGAAGATATGAACAAGCCCAATCAGCAAACCTGTTTTGATCAAGCCGTGTTGAGTGATTATCTCAACGAGAAACTCGACGAACCGTTGGAAGCCCGAATCCAGGAACACCTTGGCGAGTGCAACGACTGCCAACAACAACTGGAAAACGTCGCGGCCAGCGCCACGGTCTGGAAAAGCATTCGCCAAAACGAACCGCTGACCGACGACGTTGCCGACCACGTTCAAGACGATGAGCGTCTTCAACGAATCATCGATCGACTTGCTCCGACGGATGACCCCAAGATGCTTGGGCGCTTGGGATCCTATGAAATTTGCGGCGTGATCGGTCAGGGTAGTACCGGGATCGTGCTGAAGGCACTCGAGCCAAGTCTCAACCGATACGTCGCCATCAAGATGATGTCTCCGGTCTATTCGTCCCGCGGTGCGGCTCGAAAACGATTTGAGCGCGAAGGCCGCGCGATTGCGGCCGTGATTCATGAAAACGTGGTCCCCATTTACGCGGTCGACGAGCACCAGGGCATTCCATTTATCGTCATGCAATATGTTCCCGGTGTTTCACTTCTTCAGCGCATCGACAAGAACGGTTCGCTCGACACATGTGAAGTGACACGGATCGGTTACCAGGTGGCACTGGGTTTGGCCGCGGCTCACAAGCAGGGAATCGTTCACCGGGATGTCAAACCGGCAAATGTGATTCTTGAGAACACGGTGGATCGAGCCATGGTCACCGATTTCGGACTTGCCCGTGTCACCGATGAGGCTTCGATGACGCAAAGCGGTACCATTGCGGGAACGCCGCAATACATGGCACCCGAACAAGCCAAAGGGGATCCAGTTGATCCACGCTCGGACTTGTTCAGCCTGGGCAGTCTTTTGTATGCCGCCTGCACCGCGCGGCCGCCATTTCGCGCGGAAACCCTGTTTGGAATGATCAACAAAGTTTGTCAGGCGGAACCGCGGCAAATTCGCGAGTTCAACCCGGAGATCGAAGAATGGCTTTGTGCACTGATCGGTCGCCTGATGGCCAAGAATCCTGACGATCGTTTTCAATCGGCCAAGGAAGTCGCGAAAGTACTCGAAGCCGAGTTGGCCTATCTGCAGAGCCCAACCACTTCGCCAAAACCAAATCGCGATTGGATGCCTGCCAAGCCCGTGATCAAAACCAAAGTCGCTCAGGAGAAACCCCAACAACGGAACCTGATTGCCACCGGCCTCTTGTTCGGTGGAATCGCCCTCGCTCTTTGTGCGCTGTTATGGGGCCCGAGTCTATCGGAACGTCTCTTCTCGAATCCCGCGGCGAAAGGCGAGGCGAAGGATTCACCCAACTTTTCAAAATCGCCGGTTTCATTTTTCAACGAAAAAATCGAGGACATCGAAGTCTCCGATGAGCCGACAATTGCATGGAGAGAATTGGAAGGCGATTGGGACACCGGCGCGACCGCAACGTTTGACCAGAAATGGCAACAAGCATTTAGAGTCACTCCCGGGGGCACGCTCGAACTCAAGTCAAACATCGGTGACGTCGTCATTCGCCCCAATGAAACGAAGGACAAAGTCTCCGTGACCATGATGCGTCGAATTGAGGCGGCCACTCAAGCTGCTGCGGAAAACATTCTTGCGGACCACACGATGCGAATCATTCCTTCCGAGGATGGAATGGTCATTCGGACCAGCGCCGATAAGTCACTGAAGGAACATGGTAGCCCACTCTCCCGAGTTTTGTTCCGCGTATCCGTTCCCAAGGGATTCGCGCCTCGCATCGACCTGGCGGAAGGCAACATCACGATCGGACAGCTTGAAAGTGACGTCAACGCGATCGCCAGGAGTGGAAAAATCAAAGTCGATCGAGTCGACGGCAACCTCAATGTTGAAGGTTCTGGGGGCTGTATCGACGTCACCGCCGGCTGCGGAGGCAAAGCCGAAGTCTTGGCGCTTAACAGCGACGTTTATATTTCAAACGCCGATGAAGGTGCGCGTGTCCGAAGCTCCGGCGGAAGTGTCTGGCTGGGTGAAAGCAAAGGCAAAGTCTATGTACAAACGTCGGGTGGCGACATCACCGTCGAAAACACGCAGGGGCTCGTCCAGGCTTATGCGCTCGATGGAAACGTCAAGGTTCTTATGGATAAGACACCGGCGAAGAATAGCCACTTCGGGGCAACCCAAGGAAACCTGAAGTTGATCATGCGATCGGACGTTGCGGCAAAAGTTCGGATGCCCGTCGAGAATGAGCTGGAAGGGTTTGAAACGTCGAGCGATGAAAACGGTCGCTGGAACGAACGAGTCTTCAATGACGGAGAAGCGACCATTCACTGCAAGTCCGATTCGGGCGAAATTGAATTCAAAGTGATCGACGTCTCCAACGGTGCGATCACTTCGAGCTCGAAAGGTAAGAGTTTGGGAGGAAGTGGACTGGGGGGAAGCGGAAGTGGAATGAGCCGTGAAACGGCTGAAAACTACCTGGCTGCGTACAAGAAATTGGCGGAGACACCTGGACCCGGCAAAATCGCCACGATCAAAGTGGATGGTGGCGACATGGATGGCTACACACTTTATCTTCCCAAATCGCACGGAGACAGCAACAAAGAGTTTCCGATCCTCGTTTCGTTGACCGGCGCCTGGGGTGTTGGCGGACCCATTGAGTCGGTGAATTGGTGGGGCCTTGCTCGCTTGATTCGAGATGAGGAGGACATGTCGATCGAGCGTAATCAACTGATTCTGGATTCGTTCATCGTCGTGATGCCGCATATCAAGACGGGGCAATACTACAATCATCCTGAGACCGTCGAAGAGATCGTCAACCAGGTCGCCAAATCTTATCGCGGGGACATGGATCGGGTTTACCTGACAGGACTGAGCCGAGGCGGCCACGGGACCTGGGGACTTGCGGCGAAACTTCCCAATTTGTTCGCCGCGATCGTTCCGATTGCTGGAAACATCAACGACGTGAAAGACTTTGATGAACTGGCGAAACCGGCAATTTGGATTGCTCACAACACGGGCGATGGATCTTTTGGAGATTCTCTGAAGGCCATCAAGCAGCTTGAGAAACGAGGTGACGACAAGTTTCTTCGAATCGACAGCCCCGACGTTTCAGATACGGACTATCTCAAACGCCGGTATATCTTGACGGCGCCCAAACGCAATCATCACGATGCCTGGACCGAAATGTATACAAGACCGGAGGTCTACAAGTGGATGTTGGAGCAGTCCAAATCCGACTAGCCCACTTCGACTCCAGATCAACGCGAAGCCGCTCTTTGCCAGGGCGGCTTTTTTCGTTGGTGCTTGTGCTCGGGTGGATCAGAGCATGCGCTCGCGTTAAGGGAATACGACGAGAAGCTTGAATACTATTGAAGTCCGCGGTCTGTTATCATGAATGAACCGTCAAACTTTTTGAACGCCGGCTCTTGGTTGCAATACGGGATCACGCGATGAACTCCAAACTTGTCTTCACTCTTGCTTTTCTTTCGATGTTGGCGGTCGCAGGTTCCGCCTCAGCTCAACAAGCCGACTTGAAGTCCCTCGACACCGATGGCGATGGAAAAGTTTCCACATCGGAGTTCAAAACTTATGCCAAGCAACGACTGCCAAACTTTGAATGGCTCGAAGCGTTTGCTAAGGCGGTGGATTCAGATGGAAACGGACAGATTTCCGCCAAGGAATTTGCGGGACGAATGGAGGCTCTGAACGAGGTTCGAACCAACCCGCCCAAAAAAATCTCGCCATCAAAAACCGAACGAGTGAAGCCATCGAATACAAAACCGGCCAAGTCGCCAGTGACGGGCGTTAAGCAGTCAACCGTCTTGTTGATCACCAACAACGAGTTGGCAAAGGCCTGGTTGCCCTTTGCCGAATGGAAAACGAAAAACGGCAAGGCAACGAAAATCGTCACGGTCTCGCAGATCCAGAAGCAATACAAAGCAAAAAATGTCCAGGAACAGATTCGACTTTGTGTTCGCGAACACATCGAGAAGCACGGAACACGTTGGGTGATACTCGGTGGCGACTGTGAACCGACCGGCGGCATCGTCCCCGGGGGACACCGAACGTTTCACGCGGCTGAAAGAAGAGGAATCCCGACAGATATTGTTTACCTGAGCCCGACCAATTGGGATGCCGATGGCGATGGGAAGTACGGCGAGTTCAAAGAGGACCGAGATGCAATCACTTATCCGGATGGCACCGTCGGCCTCGGCCGTATCCCGGTTCGAACCGAAGCGGATATCAAAGCGTTCACGGCGAAAGTCATTGCCTACGAATCGAATTACCCGACCACCCAGTTTGCTCATCAAATGGTGTATACCTGCACGGACAGTCCTGCGTACCCGAAAGTCAGAAAGAGTTGGGACGCGTTTGTCGCCAAGTCTTGGCAACAGGGAAAGGCAGACCGATTTTTCTCAGCGGAAACCCCCTGGGACGCGCAAGGGGAACCTGGAAGCCATCAATTGAGTGCTGAAAACTTGGTGAGCCTGATCAATCAAAAGTCGGTTGGCAAGTTCCATATTCACGGGCATGGCCTTTTGCCTTTCTGGGTCTTGGAAAACTCCAAGTTTACGGCCAAAGATGTCGACCGCTTGCAAAATAACAATGCCTATCCCTTGATCACGACGGTTTCCTGCAACACCGGCGAATACGATTCCAAGAAGGACCCTTCGATTGTCGAATCGATGATACGAAAACCGAATGCGGGCTCTGTGGCGATCGTCGCGCCGATTCGCACGGGCAAAGCGCACTTTCACAGCCGATCCGATTTTCGGTTGATGGTTCAAGAAGGCAAGCTCGACGGTACGACCCAAACCATGACTCGCTATTGGGTCGGGGGACTTGGAGGCGAACTAACAACCGGTGAGGCCCTCATGAAAGCCAAAGCCGAAATGATTCCCGATGCGAAAAAAACTGCCGGATACCATCTTTGTATCTGCGAACTCAATCTTCTGGGCGATCCAACCTTGGACATGCGGGCGAAGGCCCCGCGAACACCCAAAGTTACAGTTGAGGCAATGGTCGATTTGCGAAAACAGATTCTCGAAGTCAAAACGGATACACCCGGCGCGACCATTTGCGTCTGGAAGGGCAAGGAAATTTACGTCGTCGGCAAAGCAGACAAAAAGGGAATCGCCAAACTCGAGATTCACCCCAAGTCGGCCGGTTCTGTTCACGTCACCGTGGGCGGCCCCAACTTGAATTCCGTTTCCAAAACAATCAAGGCTTTGCAGTTCTACGAGTAGCGCTAGTCGAATGCTTGTTTGCCGATGATGTCTCAATTCAGGACGTTTCGGTCGCCGGCTATTTGTTCAGCGTATTGTGAATCAGTTGCGACAACTTGGCTGCCGATATGGGCTTTTCGACGAATTCGAATTTCGCTTTGCGAATGGAGTCGATGAACCGGTAGCCATAGCCGGAAACACAGATGACTTTCATGTTGGGCTTGAGCTCTTTGAGCATCAGGCCTAACTGAACGCCATCAATTTTCTGCATCGAGATATCAGTGATGAGCATCGCGATCTCGCCGACCTGTTCAGCGGCTATCTCAATGGCCTGCGTTCTGCCTTCCGCCCGCAGCACGCGATAACCGAATGATTCAATCAGGTTCGATAAAGAAGAAAGCACCATTTCGTCGTCATCGCAAACCAGGATCAGTTCGCCAGCACCGCGTGTGGTCGACAGGACGTTCGATTTATCATCACCCCGTGTTGTTTCCCCAACTTCGGCAAGCGGCAGATAAATCTGAAACTCGCTTCCGTTTCCTGTTTCGCTTTCGACGCGAATAAACCCCTCGGAGTTGGTGACGTTCGCGAAAACGATGGATAGTCCCAGCCCCGTTCCCTTACCGACTGGCTTGGTCGTAAAAAATGGCTCGAAAATCCGCTCGTGCAAGTCCTTCGAAATTCCGCACCCATTGTCCGCGACGCTCAGTTGAACATAGCGGGCTTGCTCAATATCGGACGGAACATTCCCCTCACCTGATTCCAGAACCCTTGTCGTGATCTCGACTTCACCATTTCCGTCAATGGCATCCCGCGCGTTAATACAAAGATTCAAAAGCGCGTTCTCAATCTCCGCCTGGTCGGCGCGAACCCAGGCGCCCGAGGGATCAAGGTTCATTCGCACATCCACGCCATCGCCAAGTAACTGTTCCAGCAAACCGATCTGATCCGTCACTGCCTGATTCAGGTCAAACGATGAAATGTTGGCATGCTTCTTGCGGACGAATGAGAGCAATTGCTTGGTTAACGCCGATGCTTTCGCTCCGGCATTTTCTATTTCCCGTACAGGTCGGAGGACGTGGTCGGGCAACTCATGAGCGTGCGTTTTGATCAAATACTCGACATTGGCGAGGATGCTGAAGAGGATGTTGTTGAATTCATGTGCAATTCCCGCCGCCAACTGACCAACCGCCTCCATTTTTTGACTTTGAAGCAATTGCCGCTGAAGATTTCGATGTTCCGCCTCGACTCGCTTGCGATCGGTGATTTCCCGATCGAAAGCAAGGATAAACGGGCTGTCATCGATCATGATTTTGGATGCGGTGACCTCGACCGGAAAGACGCTCCCATCCTTGCGCAGGTGGTTGATTTCGAAAGTCAGAATTTCGCCGGAGAGCAATCTTCGAATACGATCTGGCGCGTCACGTGCTGCGTCTGGCGCGTCCAGTTCCATGATGGTTAAGCCATTCAACTCACCGGTCTCGTATTGGTGCATCCGCTCGGCGGCGGCATTGGCAGCCACGATTCGCCCACGATCGGGGCCGTCCGCGACGATTAGAAAAACAGCATCCGGCGCATTTTGGAAAATCTGCTTGAAGCGTTCGTTTCTGCCGGCTTCATCGAGATGATCAAACTCAGTGAAAACTGCGGACTTGTTTTTCGCGCTCATGGCAAATTCATTAACGAATCTTTCCTGCAGAATGACCAATTCTGTCGAACCGAATTCGCGACGGGAAGAATTCAATTGCTTAGGAATTTATGGCCGGCAATTGTACGCTCGATTCGAGAATTCAAGAACAAGTTTTTTGGCCAAAATAAAACTTGGTGGAAGCTGAATGTTTTGAACGAATTTTCAACTTCAACAATTACCGATTTTAGTTACTCGATTTGAATGCCGGACTCCACTCCAAACGTCGTGTCGTTGCAAATGGTCTCACAAATGCAATCAAGGTCGCCTCCATTGATCGGATTTACGTCTCGCTTTGCGTAGGTGCGCAAGCGACTACCGGTTCGGTGTCCAAGCATTTGAAGACGCAATGATTGGCTTGCTATTTTTTTTGCTCTACCCAAGGCATCGGAAATTGGCGGGTACCAGCTTTGGATGCAGCAGCCCGTTCATTAAGCGTGTTTTGCGTGTGGCCTTCTGTCCAGCGTGGCTTTTCCAATTCGGCGGCCCACCGGTCATAGTCGGCTTGCAGACGCTTAACTTTGTCGGGATGACTTGAAGAAAGGTTCTTGTTCTCGCCCAAGTCCTTTGACAAATCATAAAGCTCCGGAAGTTTCATGCCGATGTCGCGAACCAGTTTCCAGTTTCCCTTTCGAATTGCGTAGCCTTCACCACCGGAAACCCGCCAGAAAAGTTCTTGATGGGGTTCAGCTTGCTCGAGTTCCGTCGAGCGTTCTTGCTGCAACCAAGGCATGATATCGACGCCATCGCATGACTTTGGAATCGGGACGCTGGCAAGTTTCAGCGCGGTCGGCATGAGATCCAAAGATGAAATCGCCGGGTTGAACGACCGGTTGGGCGGGAGCGTGCCCGGCATGCTCAAAATAAATGGGACTCGAATCCCGCCTTCATGAAGCCATCCTTTGTTTCCTCTCAAAGGTCGATTGTCGGAAACGCCGCGTCGTCCCCCGTTATCGCTCAGGAAAACGACGAGTGTTTTTTTCCGGAGACCATGCTTTGCCAGCCGCTCGACGATCCGCTTCACGCCTTCATCAATTCCCTGAACCAACGCGGCATACTTTCGCCGCCCGTTATGCTCAATCGCCCGTACCCGTTGTTCATATTCTTCCGTGACATGATCGGGAGCATGGGGCGCGTTGTACATTACCAAAAGGCAAAACGGGTTTTCATGGTGGCGGTCGATGAATGCCTCCGCTTCGCCGGTCAGATCATCGGTCAGGTAAGTTAGTTTGTCTGTGGTTGGTTTCCGATCGCGCCAAATGGGACTGTTGTAATTTTTTCCCTGCGGTAACGCATTGAAGTAGTGATGCCCGCCACCCAGAAACCCGTAAAACTCATCAAAGCCGCGATGGATGGGACGAAAAGGTTTTCCAGCACCCAAGTGCCACTTGCCGATCAAGCCGGTTTTGTATCCGGCGCTTGAGATGAGACTTGGCAACAATTCTGTCTCGGGATCGATTCCGGTTTTGGAATCTTGCTCGTTGTAGGGCGGGTTGTGCTCATGGCCAAAAGACTGCTGATACTTTCCCGAGAGAAGTCCGGCGCGGGAAGGACTGCAGTAGGGATGCGACACGTATCCGTTCGTACATCGGATGCCGGATTTAGCCAGCGCGTCGATGTTGGGAGTTTCGAAGTCGACGCATCCATAACAGCCCAAATCTCGGTAACCGAGATCATCGACCATGATGATTACGACGTTTGGTTTTTCATCTTGTTGGATCGATTGCCCAATTCCGTATTCGGGAACGAACAAGACAAACAGGGTGAAACCAATCAATCCAACCTGAATCAACGTTTTGCACATCTTAGATTCTGCCTGTCAGTTAGTTTTGGGGCAAACGGACTCCATGCATGCTGCTGCTTCAATTCTTGCAAAATCGTATTAATGCGATAAGCAGCCTGTTATCATGAACCCATTCTGCTCAACAACCGTTGGAGAAAAACATGAATCAGGCGTATCTGGCAACCTTGTTGTTGATTTGTATATCGTCCCATTGCATGGCTCAGAATCGTCGCCCGCTGGAATCGCCTGAAGAGAATTCGTGGGACTGGGCACTCCAACTGGAAAAACAGGAAAAACAACTAACACACTTTTTCAATCTGAACGGCATCCTGGTTTGCCACCATTATCCGCCCGAGAAGCCCGTTGAGCCCCGTTTCCCGCTTAAAGACTTTTACCTTCACCCTGTAATTGTTGCTGAACTTGAAATCGACGATTCGGAATCCGGTGCCATCCGCCGAGCCCTGTCAAAGTATGAAACCGATCGAGTGAAGTTGATCCCCCAAAACGTCGACCCAAGAAAACTGGATTCCGAAACCAAGGCAGAACTCATCAAGGAAATTGGCGTGCTCCGTTTAGAAACGGAAAACAAGATCCGTTCCTTGATTGGCAAAAAGAAACACGACCGACTTCGGCAAATCCAGTTGCGTTTCCTGATCCACAACCGGGGGTTTTGGCAATGCATGTTCTCCTCCACGGTCCAATCCGAGTTTGAAATTTCCGTGGAAGGGGACCGATCGAGAGTCCAGGAGCAACGTTCCATTGCGATGCGATTACTGCACAAAGAACGCCAGCTTCGAAATTTGGCCGTGGAGAAATGGCTCGAAGACCTGGATGATGACCAGGTGGAAATGTTTCGCCGCGCCTGGCACGAGTTCACGAGTTCCGTGCTTGGATGCGGACTTCGCCAACTCGAACTGCAATTGGATCCGAACATCAAAAAGGTGTCTGTCCAGGCAAATGACATTTTTGATTTTCGAAAGGGCTGGCCAACCTGTGACTACGATGCCTCTGGCAGTCTGTTGACGATGAAATCGAAAATTGCGAAGGAGGATAAGCATCCCGACTTGTCACGACTACGAATCATGTTGAGTTCCTTTACGTCCCCGCATTTTCGCCGCGACATCGAGATGAGCGAGGAACAGTACGACCGAGCCCTGGCGATCCGAAAGGAATTCCTGGAACACAAGCGGCAGATCAACCACGAGTTTGGCCGCCAAAACGGGCTGCAACCACAAAAACTCGGCAACGGGGAGCAAGCGAATATCATCTACCCGATTCAAGATCAGAAAATGGTCGACGAGTTCTATCAATTGGTCGACCAGGACGCCGAGAAATATTGCGAGCAACTGATGGGAGTCTTATTGCCTCATCAACGCGATTTGCTGAAGGCCGTTAATCGAAACATTCAAGTGCGATTTCACGGACCTCTCGCCGATTTACTTTGGGGCGAGTTGGGGCAAAGGTTGGAGCTGACAGAGGAACAAAAAAAACAACTCAGGAAAAAGGCCAAATCGACACGGGAATGGATCCGAATCGAATCGCGCAAGGCCTACGAAAAAGCCATGGAAGACTTGATCGCCCTTGCACCATTCGAGGATCAGAAAAAAATCAAATCGATACTGGGGAAAACCCCCGAAGACTGGTCACCCAATCTTTACATCTTCTCGATCGCGTTATTGTCCGAATCAAAATAGCCGTTTGGCGTCGCGCCTATTTTCGACTTTTCGATTTCGCCTTGAATTCCTTGTTTTGTTTTCTCTTCTTGGAAAACTTGCGCTCAGGTTTGCCGTTTCGATCATCACGTTTTGCCGATCCTTTGCCGCGCCTCGCGTGACCAGGTTTATCCTTGCGAGACTTGTTGCCGCGGCCATATCGCTCCTCGTAGGGGCGAATGTGTATCGCTCTTCCTGAGACTCGCGTGTCGGACAATCGTTCGATCACATCGTCCGTTCGCTCCGTAGGCAAATCGATGGTCGAATACGATTGGTGAATCCGAATGGATCCAATTTCTTCACCCGGAATATCAGCTTCATTGGCAACCGCAGCAACGATGCTCCCCGGTTTAACACCGTCCATTTTTCCAACGGCAATTCGGAATCGGGTCATTCCCGGCTCTGGAGAACTCGCCGACCATTTCGGATCCTTGTTGCGTTTCTGATCTTTTCGTTCCTTGATCGGTCGATCCTTCATCAAAAAATCGCGTCCGTTTTGACCGAGCATGGCAATCGCGGCAGCGATATCCTCAACGGAGTGATCCGATTGTTCAATGAAATCACCGACAAGCGATTGAAAGAATTTCAAATCGCGGTTGGCAATGGTATCGTCGATATTCGCGTAGAAGCGCTTTACGCGCATCTTGTTAATCTGTTTTGCCGACGGTGGATCAACGATCTCGATTTTTTGCCGTGTGATCTTCTCAATGAATTTCAGTTTTCCCATTTGTGAACGCGTTGCAAAGATAATCGCTTCGCCGTTCTTGCCGGCTCGGCCAGTGCGTCCAATCCGATGGGTATAGGCCTCGGGGCCTTCAGGCAAGTCGTAATTGAAAACGTGACTTACGCGCGACACATCCAACCCGCGTGCCGCGATGTCGGTTGCGACGAGGATATCAAGCTGGCCACTCTTCAGTTTCTCGATCGTCCGTTCGCGTTCTTTTTGCGGCATGTCGCCATTAAGGGCAAACGCACGCAAGCCAGCCCGCGTCAGCTTGTCGGCAACGATCGTCGTCGTTTCACGGGTTCGCGTGAAAACGATGGCGCCATCGGCCTCTTCCGCCTCCAGGAATCGAATCAGCACATGAACACGATCGCGTGGAGTCGTGAACACGGCGCGTTGGCGAATGGAATCCGCCGTCAATGTTTTCTGCTTGATGGTTACCTTGGCAGGATCATTCAGGTAACGTTTGGAAATTTTGCGGATCGGCTCGGGCAACGTTGCCGAGAATAGGGCAATTTGCCTTTCAGCTGGCATACGCTTCAATACAAACTCGACATCGTCGACGAAGCCCATGTTCAACATCTCATCGGCTTCGTCCAAAACCAGGCATTCGATCTCACCGATATCAAGCTTCCCGTTTTTGATATGGTCAATCACGCGACCCGGAGTTCCCACGATGACCTGCGGGCCGTTCCGAAGTTGACGATATTGAATCTCATAGCTTTGCCCGCCGTAGATTACCGCAACTTCAAAATTATCGATCTGTTTTCCGTAGTCGCGAAACGACTTGCCAACCTGGATGGCCAACTCACGCGTCGGCACCAGCACGAGCACTTGGGGCTCTTTACAGGAAGTTTCAATTCGCGTCAGGATCGGCAGTGCGAATGCAGCGGTTTTTCCACTTCCCGTTTGGGATTGGGCAAGAACGTCTTTCCCATAGAGAAGGTGTGGAATAATTTGGGATTGAATGGGTGTCGGGTTTTCGTATCCCAATTCCTTGATGGCCGCCAGAACCTGTGGGTGAAGTGGCATGCCATCGAACGCGCTACTGGTTTGGGGCTCAACCGCTTGCTCGTTGTTCGTTGAAATGTCGGGCGTTGAATTCTCCGCGACTTTTTTCTCCAAGTCACCTTCGGTGGCCGGTTCCTTTACGGCCTCGACGCGATCTTCCTCGACGCGATCTGCATCACCACCCTGCTCCTCATGGACATTCGATTTTTCGACAACCGCCACCGCGGGTTCGGGCTTTTCAGGTGCGATTTCAAGCGAATCACCAAATACACTTTCCAAAATCGCGACGGCTGTTTCGGAGTTGGGATCTTGTTCCATCTTCTTACTTTTCGACATCAATTTGCTTTCTGTATGATCCATGAACCCAAACGCAAAGTCAGCGCATCACTGCTTCGGTGGGCAAAAAAATTATTCGGTGCCAACGGTTAGCGACAAAAGTAATTCAGGCAGACCGATTGTGGGTGGCCAGATACTGTTTGGCGTCGAGTCGTCTTCAACACATACGCGACGCTGCTTCATCCACAAGAAAAATCCAGAGGCGCCCAAGAAGGGCGTGCGGAACCAAGAAGTCCTGTCGCTTCGAGCCAGGTCCAGAGTTTGGACCGCTCGTTCAAGGGGGCAATCATACCAACAAAATCGATGATTGACGATGCGAAATCGAAATTTGCTCTGGATTCGACCGCATTATTTCAATTTCAGCCTCGGAAGGATTGCCGATTCGGAGGATTGTGCGGTCTCGAAAACGCCATGAAAGCCTAGCGTGCCGCCGTAACACGTCGTCGCTTCAGGCTGATCCAAGCTCCCAGGCAAATGACAACTCCGAGAGCACCAGGCTCGGGAATGCTGCTTCCATGGACCTGAAACGCAAGTCCCTGCCCCGTGTAGTTGGCCGGGAAGCCTCCACTGCCAGCGACGGGAAGATTCTTGTCGAATAGCTTCTGTCGATAACTGGCGTCCAGATTATTGGTCGTCGTGTACCAGGCAATCGCAACTCCGTCATGCGCTTGTCCCCACCCGTTTTCTACAATCGCCAGCCAATAGTGCCCGGGCCCCAAGGGGTCCGCCAATGGAATGTCGAAATCGAAACGAAAAACATCCCGATTGGGGTCACTGTTGATTCCCGTATCGGTCAACGTCCCCTGCCCCACCGAAACGTTTCCCCATTGGCCGGTAATTGGATTCCCGATCGGTTCACCACTACCCGAGTACAAGGCCCAGCCCAGTCCCTGAAATCCTTCGAGCACGCCCGGTGTCAAACTTTGTCCCAACTCGGACAGAAAGATGCTGAAGCCGGTAACCTGCGTCGTACTGCCAAGAACAAATTGTTCTGCGGTACGATGGGATGAAATGTCGGCTCCGACCGGACTTCCATAGGCAATTTCGGATTGGTCGTAGGCGACAAAATCGGCGGACCCGGGGCTGCAACTCAAAAACACAACTACGGCTACGCAACTTGCGGTGGAATATTTCATTTGCAGGCTCCGGTCAAAAATTGCCAAACACCGAACTGACGCTGTACAACCAAAAATCCAAATTGCGTCCAAACCGGACGCAGGAAATCCAATTACTTGGAAAATTAAATTTGGACCGTGGCGGCAATCCCGACGGGTGATTTGGCAAATCATTTTTGGAGAGGAGGTGTCCGGTTTGATCCCGGTTTGCGTCTAGAGGGTGGGAAGGCACGGATCAATTCGGTTTTGATCTACTTCCTTTGACGCATTCATGATTTCGATTTGGAGCTCGCTGTGACACGCAACCTCACATTCCTGGTATGGTTCTGCCTTTCTTTTGCCCTGGCCGGTTACGCAACCGGGGACCAGGTTGTTTATGACAATGGAGCTGGCGGAGCAACCGGAATCAGCAACCTTCAGGTCTCGGACGTCACGGCCGACTTTAATGTGGCCGACCGTTTCTCCGTCAATCAAGAAACAACTTTCGACGGCATCAGGTTTTCCGGTGCTTTTGTCATTGGCAACAATCCGACGCCCAGCGACGAATTTTTCCTTAATATTTTTCTCGATGGCGCAAATGAGCCGACTTCGAATGTTGGCTCTTTCCTGCTGACCAATATCCAGAAATCGAACTCGGGCACTCAAGTTCTTGGGGCATTTGATGTTTACGAATACGAGGCAAGTCTCGGCAACTCGTTTACTTTAGACACCAACACGGAATATTGGCTAAGCCTCACGAACACATCGGTTGGCGGGACGGATTCATTTGCATGGGGCGCGGCAAACGGGGGCAACGCGAAGTCATCCGACAACTCGTTTATTTTCTGGTCGTCTGAAAACTTGACCATGGATTTTCAATTGACTCAGTCCATACCCGAACCAGGTAGCGGCACGTTGATGCTTGCAGCCGCGGCATGGTTGCTGATTCGTCGAAAACGAAGGGCGGCAAAAAACGGAAGATAAAAAACCAATCAATTCCCCTGCCTCACGCACTCTGAGTTAGGGAAATTACTTTCTTCGAAGTGCTGTAGACGTTAACATGGCGATCAAATGGTCGCTGACTCAAGCGTCGATATTCGAGCCCCGCGAGATTCGACTTTCGGCCGACCGAGATTTCAAAACGGTTTGCTGATCGAAACGAGCATGATTTTTTCTTCCGACGCACCCGAACACAAAAAGGTCAAGTTTCATCCTCGGATTCTTGGCTCACCGGCGCCGATGTTTCCCGGTTACGACGTGGACATTTGCGACCATGTCGATGACGATGACAAACCCGATGCGGTTTGGCATCGCGAGCGGGCCAAGAAAATGGTCAAGTCGCACCCGGAAATCAAACAGCTATTTGGCAACACCCCCGGAACCGCATTTTGGTGCCTCCTGTTTGTTGCCCTGCACTTAACGCTGGCTTGGGCCGTGAGCCTGGGGCCTTGGTGGGTGATGTTGCTGGTCGCTTATGTCGTCGGATCCTGGGCCAACATCAACTTGTTCCAATTGGCGCACGAATGCAATCACAACCTTGTTTTCAAAAAGACGATTTGGAATCGCTGGTTGTTTTCGATCACGACGTTGCCGATGTTTTTGTCGGCTCACCATACCTGGTGGATCGAACATCATGTTCATCACAATGACCTGGGCGCCAAGAAAGACTTTATCACTCGACGCCGAACCGCGTTTTTGTTGACGCGGCAACACAAATACTTTGGCTGCACTCGCGGCTGGATTTACCGTTTGGGTTGCATCCTGTTTTCACCTGTTTTCATGCCTTATTCGCTGATCATGTTGGTGATGCAATTTTTCCGTTCGTTCCTGGGCCTGATCGTTTACTTTTTTGGCTCCTTGCTGCGGGGAAGACTGGACCCAGGACCGGTGGCACTTTCGATCCTGGCGGAAGAGCACCTGATTTCGGGCTATGAAAAGTACGGTACCAAACGCTGGGCTGTCTGGTATCCGCTTCTGAGCTTCATGATGACCGGTGTCCTGTTTTGGTTCGGTGGATGGATGTCGCTTGTTTACCTTTTGCTCTCGCAGGCTTTCACGACCGGTTTCCTTCACCCTCACAACTTTGGAATCATTCTTAGCAACTCGCATTTTCACGGTCATAGCCGCTACCAGCCCTCATCATCCCTCTATGGCTGGTCCAATTGGCTGTATTTCAACTTCGGACTGCACACTGAACACCACGATATCATGGGCATCCCATGGCATCGTCTTGGCAAGTTGCGTCAAATCGCGCCCGAGTTTTATGACGACCTGGTGATTACCAAGTCCTATTTGAGCCTGGCGTTCAAGTTCATTCTGGGTAGTGCCGCAACGCTGGAAGAAAAATTCGACAACCAGGATCATCGCAATCAGGAATTTTTGAAGGTCGAATAGTCCTGGCCGATCGTCTTACTGTGCAACTTTGACTCCACTGTTTCCTAGGAATTAACGATGATTCGATTGGGGATTTTTCTGTCGTTTGCATATCTGCAAGTCAACTTCCTTGCCGGGCAAGCACCAAAGCCGAAACTCGATAACGAAAAGCTCGCAAACGTTTTTCAAAAATCGCTTGAAGAAGCTTACGAGAAATCTCAGTTTCCCGGTGGAAGCGCAACCATCGTGCTTCCCGACGGCTCCACGATCGATGCCGTTGTTGGATTCGCCGAGAAAGAATCCAAGACGAAAATCAAGGCCTCCGATCGCATGATGTCCGCAAGTATCGGCAAGACCTATTTCGCTGCGATGGCCGTCGAGATGATCCTCAAGAAAAAGATTGCCCTGGAAGACAAAGTCTCAAAACATCTTGGCGATCGCGATTGGTTTGAGAAGATCCCCAACTATCAAGACATCACGATCGCTCACCTGATGCGGCACCAGTCAGGGATTCCTCGCTACGTATTCAACCCGCAAGTGTGGAAAGATGCGATTGCCGATCCCGATTTGGAATGGAAACCCGGTGACCAACTCAAGTACATTTACGACCGTAAGCCGGTCCATGCAGCCGGCGACGGCTGGGCCTATTCGGACACGAACTACATTTTGCTGGGCCTGATCCTGGAGAAAGTCGCGAACACCTCTGCTTACGACTATGTCGCCAATCAGTTGCTTAAGCCGAACAAGTTGGCCAACACGATTCCCAACGATCGACGCGAACTCAAAGGCTTGATCCAGGGGTACGACGTGGTATTTCGACGGTTGGGAATGCCAGAGAAAGTCATCCAGGACGGCAAGTTCGCCATCAATCCTCAGATGGAATGGTGCGGCGGAGGATTCTTGTGTACCCCCAACGACCTGGCAAAGTGGGCCCACGTTTACTTTTCTGGAAACGCTTTTGAAGGCGATTATGTCAAGTTATTGACTGACGATGCGGCCGACAGCTCGAGCATGCTTGGAGCCAATTCCCGCTATGGACTGGGCGTTATTATTCGTCAGACAAAAAACGGAACATTGCTTGGTCACGATGGCGGATTTCCGGGCTATTCATCCACAATGGGCTACTACCCCGAGCACAAAATCGCCGCTGCCTTCATGTACAACACGGACGACCCGAGAGCGTTGAAGCAACCGGCCTTCGCGGTGATGGATCAACTGGTCTCGAAGGTCATTGAAGCGATGAAAAACTAACGCGCCGCAACCTCGCGAACTCGCGAACTCCGGGCTTTGAAAAAATCATTTGAGAATCCTCGATTTTCTGTCGCTTGCCGACCTCCAAACGCAAATGAAAGGCTGGGCACGAGCCCTCCTTGAGTTTTGGTGTTTTGGAGAATTTGATGATCCGCCTTCGATTTGCGACTTGTTGTTGCGCCTCCGTGTTGCTTTTCCTTGCCGCGAGCCCCGCAAAAGCCGACTTGCTCACGTTTTATTTTTCGGGCACGTTCAATTCCAATTCTGTGATGTTTGCCAGTGGCGACAGCTATGCCGGAAGCTACACATTTGATCCAACGGTGGCGCCTTCTTCGCATCCTGATTCAACGCTGAACATTCAGGCGCTCACGATCTCTCCTGCCCTTGTCGGTACCAGCTGGGAACTTTCGGTGGACTCGAGTGTCGTGTCACCCTTCGACATTTCAGGGAACTACGGAACGATCGCGATGGGCGACAATACATCATTCGGCGATCGTTATATCGCGACTTTGTATGGAACCGCGCCTGGCATCCTGCCCGGCGGATTGGACTTGAATTTCTTCCAGTTGGACTTGCAAAACAGCATGGGCGCCAGTTCGGATTTGCTCAGTGATGAAAACCTGAATTCACTGCCCTCATTGGAGAACGCAACGCATGCCGGCGGTCGATTCTTCATTTCCAACCCACCGGATGGTTGCACGCAATGCCAACATTCACTGTCCACCTTGTCCGCCGTGCCCGAACCGGGCTCCACAACCGCGATTGCCGCGTTAATGCTTTGCTCCGCCTTCTTCTTGCGAAGAAGAAAACACGCACGCGTTTCGTAGCAATGCGAGAAGCCGGTCGCCATCGACCGGCTTATTTTTTGATCTTCTCGCGAATTGGCTTGATATCCAAAAGGAACAAACTCAATCCGTGTGTGGCCGCGACCAGAACTCCATCGCGCGGTTGAATCGCAATATCGACGACGGGCGCCGTCGGCAAAGTGTTGCAAAGTGAATGCCAACGCTTCCCTTGATTCAGTGAAGCATAAACTCCCAAATCGGTCCCGACAAAAAGCAGCTCTTTGTTCTTGGCGTCTTCCGCGATTGCATTAACCGATTCATGGGGCAAGTTCGTCGCGATACTTTTCCAGCTTTTTCCAAAATCGTTGGAGACGAAAACATAAGAGCTGGAATCCGATTCCGTTTTGCCCGAGAGGACCACGTAAATGCGGTTCGGGTCATGGGTCGAGGCGACCACGTCTCGAATCGTTTTCCGTGGCAAACCGTTTCCTGCCGCTTGCCAACTTTTTCCGCCGTCTTTCGTCATGAAAACTTGACCTCCGTTTCCGCCCGCAACCAAACGCTTGGCGTCGAGTGGCGATTCCGCAAGTGCCAATAACGCTTGGCGAGTCAAATCTCCGCTGATGGCCTCCCACGAATCACCACGATCTTTTGATCGAAAAACTCGTTGCGCTGCTGCATACAGAATCGTCGGCCCCTCATGAGTGGACGCAAAAAACGGAGTATCCCAGGCGAATTGCAAAGGTGTCTCTCCGCGCCTGGCCCGCGGCTGAATGCCTTTGGTTGGACGCAATCGACCGAGTCGGCTTCGGCGCAACGCTCCGTTTTGCTGAGTGTAGTAGGTTACCTCGGGATCATTCGGATCGGGAAAAGTTGCGAAGCCATCGCCGCCGGTCCAGGGATCCAGGAAAACCTGCTGCCATCGATCGTCCAAGCCGTCGGTAAGTCGAGCTGTCACCGGTCCCACAAACGAAGCATTGTCTTGCGTTCCGCCCCAGATTCGAAACGGCCTCTGATTGTCGAGATGGATCTTGTAAAATTCGGTGATGGGTAGACTGTTCAGATGCAACCAGGTCGTCGCGCGATCCAGTGAAACGTAGAGCCCGCCATCGTTCCCAAGAAATACTCGCTCCGGGTTTTCCGGATCAATCCAGATGTCATGCACGTCCAGGTGCATTCCGATTCCGCGATGCGAATGAAGACGGAAAACCTCGTCCTTCTTATTGTTGATGGCGAAGCCGCCTTCGCCTTGAAAGGTTTTTCCGCCATCCTCCGACACAATGAGTCGAAGTCCTCCGACGTAAACGCGATTCTCATCGTCGGGAGCCACGCGTAGATCACAGAAGTCCCAACCGACATAGGTTGGAACATAGTCCTTGCAAGTTCGTTTCCAGGTTTCGCCATGGTCGTCGGAGCGAAACAGGATTGATGCGTTGCGACGTTTGGCGAGATTGGGTGAAGAGCGATCCGCCATCAACGCATAGACCACTCCTTTTTTTGAACTCGCGACGTCAATCGCGACCCGATCGACATTCTTCTCGAGCAGCCCACCGCCCAAGCGTTTCCAGGTTTCCCCGCGATCATTGCTTCGGTAGACAGCGCTCTTTCCCCCGCTGCTCCGATCCCATGACGATGCATAGATCCGCTTGGGGTTATTGGGATCAATCACCAAATCAACGAAAGCCACTCGGTCGTTTTCGAAAAGCACACGGCGAAATGTCTTGCCACCGTCGGTTGTTTTGAAAACGCCGCGCTGGCCTCCGGACCTTAGCCTGCCCATCGCCGCCACGTAAACCAGTTCCGGATTGTCGGGATCGATAACGATCTTTCCGATGTGGGCGCTCTCGGTCAACCCCATCGGCTTCCAGGTCGCGCCGCCGTCCTCCGACTTGTAGACACCGTTGCCCGGGTACGAGCTTCGAGAAAGATGACATTCGCCGGTTCCGACCCAAATCGTCTCCGGTTCACTCGGTGCAATCGTGATATCGCCAATTGAATAGGTAGATTCCTGTTCAAAAACCGGCTTCCAGGTAAGCCCGCCATTCCTGGTTTTCCAAACTCCGCCGGCGCCGACGCCAACGTAAATCGTCGCCAAGTCGCCTCGCGGGGCATCGATGGCTTCGATTCGGCCGCCAGCGAATTTGGGTCCCATCGCTTGCCAAGCCAATTCCTTGAACATGGAATTGCGAGCCATCTCCTGGTGGATTTTCCAGGCTTCCAGCCTTTTCGCTGCGCCAATTCTCGGAGTTTGTCCAACCGCCAGGGAATTGTTTGACAACAGGAAAAGGCAAACCAGAGCACAAATGTTCCACGGTTTCTGATTCATAACCAACTCGTCGTGTTTGCGAGATTCCAAAATGACTTAGCCGAGTTTGATTCAGAGCGAGCGGGCCGTCAAACCGGCGAGGCCGACAGGGCGGAAACCGGCGCTCCGTGAAGCAAAGAATTTTTGACTCGCTTCGCAAGATTCGACGGTTGCCAACGAATCATTGTATGATTTCGATTCGGCAATTGATTCATTTCACGCGTTCCCCATCGCTCAGGACCTTGTTTGTTTCGTGGCAGAACCCAACCAAGCCAGCACAGAAGATTCTCAATCCAGTTCGCCAAGATCCCTCCCAGGGTTCGTCAAAGCGAATCCGACAATCTTTCTGATTTTGTTTTCACTGGTTGGTATCTTTATTGCGATGTGTTTCGGCGCCTTCGCAGGTGCCGTGAACCATACGCTTTTGCTGGAGACCCGATACGTTGGTGCAGTCAAATTGCGTGTCCAGGAGCAAAACCTTGTCGGCTTCGAACTTCCCGAGATCGACCACTCCAAGGAAATGATCAAGCAGGAACTCGTGGATCAAGCGATCGATCGACTTGAAAAGAACGAGCAGCCTTTGACCGTTCGTCAGCAAAAGCTCGTCGCCAGAAACATGAAAGCCGGTCGATACAAGAATTACAACGACACCTGGCTGCTGCAAACCAAGAGCAACTCGCGTGAATCGGCCGAGGCTTTTATCGAATCGATTGGGCTTTGCTACGAAGAACAGCTGGCCAAAGATTATCGACTCGATGAAGCAAAGGAAGCCGCAGACAAAAGTCGGGAACGTCTCAGCCTGCTGGAGAGGGAACGTTATCGGGTCATGTCGGAAATCAAGAAAGCCGAGTCGGAACTGCGCGACCAGCTATGCATCAGCGAAAAGAACCGACCGGACCCGAGTAGCCAAATCCGACCCGAAGAGCATTACTGGAGGCTATGGAAGACGAGGCAAATCTCCCAGTTGGATCGTATCAGCCAACGAATCAAATCCATGCGTCGGTCACAGGATCCATCCGGACTTGGTTTTATCGTAACGCTTCTCAAAAAACTTTATATCGAAATACCCGACCACGCAGAGAACTATTACTCTCCGAAGCTTGGCAAACGACATCTGGAATACGTTCGCCGGCGATCAGTGGCGCTCCACGGGAATCAATCGCCTCTTCTTTTGAAGATCAATCGGTCCATCAAGGAATTGGAGGACGATCCGAAGAAGGATTTGCCGGGCCAGGACCCAATTACGGTTCATGACGTATTGGATGAACTTGACGCGGTCATCCGCGATCGAGTGAACTTACTCTACTCAGACGAATCTCTACCCAAGCATCAAGAACTGGTAAGCGCAGTGAAGCGGAAACACGCAAATTCCAAGTCCGAGATGGACGCAATCAAACAGAAGATCGAGAAAGTCAACGCAACGACGCGATCCTACAGCAGCGCGAAACGACAGTTCCGAATGTATGGCTTGTATTCGGAAAAAACGAAACGCTTTATCGGTTACGATATGTTCTTTGGGGCGACGATCGGATTTTTCGTTTCAGTTCTGGTGATCGGCGCGATTGTTTTTGTCCGTGTTCCCCGCGCCTCATAGTAACCGCATCAAACAATATGGATTCTCTCAAGTAATCCGTGCCATGAAGCTTCGCCGAATCCACCTTTTTGAAATTGAAGACCAATCCTACTGCCCGTCATGGCTTCGCGACATGATGACGTCGATGATTGTTGTGCTCCATCGGTGGTTTGGTGTTGCCCAGGTTGTTGCCGACGAAATCCGGTCGATTGCGACGACGAAAGACATCAAAAATGTCGCGGTCATCGATTTATGCTCGGGGGCCGGCGGCCCCATGCCTGAGGTGCTTCAGGAGTTGAACTCTGCAGCCGGCGGTCCTTCCGGCGACAGCAACGTGAATACGAGCCCGAGTGATATCGGCCGCCAATACCAAGTTGCCTTAACGGATCTGTACCCCAACCAAAGCGCTGTCGAACGGTTTCACGAAACACCCAACCTCCACTACTGCCGGACACCAATCGATGCCAGCCAAGTCGACTCACGGGTGGCGCTTGGCTCCGCGGAACATGGCTCCGATGAGCATGGCTCCGATAGACCTCGCATCGGGGAAATTGAGACTGAGAAAGCCGATTTAAAGGGCTCGCTGGTCATTCGCACCATGGTTTGCAGTTTTCACCACATGCCGCCAAAAGTTGCTTCGGCCATTTTGAAGGACGCGCAAGACAATCATTAGGCGATTGTGATATTTGAACTGACCGATGGAAAAAAGCCGCCGAACGGGCTTTGGTGGGTCGCTCTGATCCCCAACTTTTTCTTCGCGTTTTTTGTGGCATTGTTTGCTCGCCCCATGACGATTGGGCGAGCCGTGTTTACTTTCCTGATACCCTTGGTTCCACTTTGCTTTGCCTGGGATGGCGCCGTTTCCGCGGGGCGTGCCTACGGAGAAAGCGACTTTCAAAAACTGCTTTCACAATTTTCACAAACCGACAAATACCGCTGGACTTACAAGTCGATCCCGAAAGGCGGAACGTCATTCTCCGTCATCGTCGGTCAACCAACGGATTAGAGGCCGGACGGCGTCAGCCGAGTAGGCTTGGAGCTTACTTGTCTTCTTTCACCAGCTCTTTGAGCTTTGCCTGGATCGCTTTGTAGAGTCCGTAGTCTGGCGGAATTCGTTTTTCTTTGACAAGCTGGTCGCCGATTGCAACTGCTTCACGAAATGCATTGAGTTGTTTGTCGCCTCGATTGATGCTGCCGATTTGGTAGAGAGTCACCATTTCATCAACTCGAAGGCCACCATCGTCCGGGATTCGCTTGATGGTTTCGCGAAGAATACTGAGACACTTGCTGAGGTATTCATTGGCCGTTTTTGAATCATCAATTTGGTGATAGTAAAGGGCAGCACGCCCCCACGAAATTGCCAAATCCCTTTGAAAATTCCGATCCATCCCCAACATCGGTGAGAGCTTTTCCTTGATTCGTATGGATTGCATGTAGTGGGTTTGCGCGTCGGGCCCGCGGATGGTATCGGCGACTCGTTCGTGCATGGCGGCCAGCAGTCGCACGCCGCGCATCTCGCCCGGATTGGATTTGACGATCGCCTCACAGACCTTCAGAGCCTCCTTGAACTTTCGATTGGCGTTTTCGTTGTACCTTTCCCTGACGTCATCTTTCAACTCACGGTTGCTCGCCTGCCCATATTCCATATCTCCGAGCTTCATGTGCGAATTGGCGATTGCGTATTCCAGGTCATAGAACTCCGGGTGCTTCTCACGAAGTTTGATTCGAATATCAAACGCGGTTGAATGAAGTTCGCCGGCGCGCCCCCAATTTCGTTCATTCAAAAGCACATACGTATCCGCCAGATCATCCGCGCTTTGGGCATAGTCCATTTGGGCCTTCAAGTTGTCCGGGCTGGCAGCGACCCAATCTCGGTTGTTGTCGAATGCCTTCTGGTAAAGCGCTCGTGCATTTTCTTGATCGTGTTTTTCAAAGGCCATTGCCGCCAAGCCGGAAAAGATATCCGAGCGCGCCTGGAAAAGATCGTCCTGATAGTCGGCCGCCGAATCCAACCCGGAAGCCAACTGAAGAGCATTCTCATAATTGCTTTTGCATTCCTTGTACTCGCCGATCTCATAGCTCAACTGACCGACCGCATTGAAGGCGCGAATTTTTAGCGAGATCACTTCGGGCGAATCGTCGGCCAGCTCGGTTACCTGGATCAACTTCGCCTTGGCATTTGCCAAGATCTTCATCTTCAGGGAAATCAGGTCAGGGCGATTTCGCATTTCCTTGACAACGGAATCGACCAGGTCGGTCAATGCGGCCACCGTTACCTTCAATGAGTCTCTCGCCTTCCCGGCGGCCTTGTCCGCGCGAATTGCTTCCTTCTTGGCCAGGCCTTCATTCTTCCTGGCAAGTTTCTCGTTGCGCTTGGCCAACGATTCGTTTTCAATCGCAATGTTCCGCTGCTGCAACGTAGAAATCGTTCCGATGACGAGGGCAGCAATCGCCACAACCATCGACAGCATGGCTGCCGTCTGGGCTTTGTGTTTTCTTGTCCAACGCAGGGCGCGCTCCACGAAAGTCGCGCGCCGCGCTCGAATCGGCTGGTCGTCGACGAAGCGTCTGAGATCGTCGGCCATTTCCAGTGCATTCTGGTATCGCCGCCGTGGATCCTTGTCCATGGACTTCAGAATGATCGTCTCCAGATCCAGTGGAATTTTTCGATTGATCTCGCTGGGTCGGGTCGGCTCCTGATTCGCGATTTGTTCGATCAAGTTGAAACGATCGTCGGCCGTAAAAGCCCGCCGCAAGGCGACCAGTTCGTAAAGCGTCACTCCGAGGCCATAGATATCCCCTCGATGATCGCCCTGCCCTTTGAATCGCTCGGGCGACATGTACCGCGCTGTTCCGAGAAAGTCTCCGGTCTCCGTCAAATCGCTGTCGCCCGTTTTCGCCAATCCAAAGTCGGCGAGCCAAATCACGCCTTGATTGTCCAGCAACAAATTTGAGGGTTTTACGTCGCGATGAATAATGGACCGCTCGTGGGCGAATCCGAGCGCATCTGCGACGCATGCCCCGAGTCCGGCGATGGCTTTGAAATAATGAAGCTGTGTCTGCGAACCGGTGGACGTGCTGGCGCTCCCGGCAATCAACTCGGAGATCGAGCTCTTGCCAGCTTCCGATGGCTCCTGCTCGTTTAATTTGATGACCTCTTTTTGAATTTGATCGAGTGGACGCCCATCGATGAACTGCATCGCGTAATAAATAGTGTCGCCGTCCTGCCCAACTTCGAACACCGGAACAATATTGGTGTGATGCAGTTTGGCGGCTGCCTGAGCTTCTCGCCTGAAGCGTTCGATAAAGACTTCATCGCTGGAAACATTGGGCGGCAGGATTTTCAAAGCGACCCTGCGATTCAACGACTGTTGGCGAGCCTGATAAACGACCCCCATTCCACCTTGACCAATTTTGCGAATGATCTCGTAGTCGCCAATCCGTTCCTTCGATTTCAGATTTCGAGGCCGCGTCGCTGCCATCGTGTCATCATTCGGGCGCGCTTGCTCCATCATTTGCAGAGCGGGAAAAACGTCTCGAATTTCAGACTCAAGTTCGGGATGCTTTTCGATATACTCCGCCACCGTCGGCGACTCGCCCAATTGCAATCGACTGACAAAATCCTCTGCCAGAAGGTCGATCAGATCGCGACTTCCTTCGGTGTCGGTGTTTTGGCTTGGATCCATTGGATCTCAGTAAAAAAATGGGATCTCAGTAGTAAGAGGAGCGTCCGACGGCAATTCCCCGTCCATCGAGCTGAAACAAATAGGAGCTCGCCATCATCGTAAGGCGGCGGAATGTTGCAAGCAAGTAATTCAAGAAACCTGCGATGCGCGCTCCCATGTCAGCCGGAAAATTCGGCAAGCTTCGCTTTCCATTTTTTTACATCTTCAGGTTGATCCAGCATTTGGTAAAGACGGATCAGCTGCCCAATGGTTTCCGCATAAACCGATTTCTTCAGGGAATCCGAAGCAAAGGATTCCTGGGTTGCGACAAGACCTTTCCAGGCACGCAATAAAACTTTTTCGGCTTCCTCGGTTCGTTTCATGGCCATCAATGCATTGCCTTGGAAGGTCAGGAATCGATAGCCCTGGTATCGACGCGGATAGGTCGCAATGTACTTTTCCGCGGTGGCCGCGTAGACGGGTATCGCCTCTTTCCATTTCTTCTGATGTGCGAGAGCGACGCCGAGACCTTGTTGCACGGTCAGCAGGGCGGTCGAAGTCTCTGGAAGTTCCTGGTCGATTGTTTTCAAAAATGCGGTCGCGAATTTTTCGCATCCCGCATGGTCACGCTTAGACATGTAGGCTCGCATCAACCCGAGGCCGATCTTTAGTCGTGTCGTTTCCCCACGCCCGTTACCGATTCCGTCTTCAAGCCCTCGGTAAGCTTCATCCAGGATTTCGATCGCCTTGTCGAACTTTCTTTGGTCAATCAAAAGCTGCCCCATTGTCAATTGAGCGTCAATGTAAAACAGCGTTTCATGCAGCCCGTTGGATTTTAATCGATCGGTACATTCGAGAAGCTCGGATTCAGCTAGTTCACGATCCCCGCGGGAACGAAGCGCTTTTGCTTTCGCGATCTGAAGCCGGCAAATGCGATTAATGAATTCACCAGGCAGCAAACGTGTTTTTTCCAGCAACGTTTTGACAATCTCAACTGCCCGATCGTGCTTGCCCAAGCTCGTAAGAATTTCCGAACGATACATGGCAACGGATGCATGAATGGGATGAGTCTCGGGATAAACCCTGTCAAAAATGACTTGAGCTTCCGCCATTTGCTCCTGCGCTTTGGAGCGTCGGTCCTGTTCCGAGATCGACCGGCCAGTGTCCTCCCAAAGTGCAAAAGCGGAGTGGACCTGGTAGTAGACCGTTGTCGGGTGTTCTTCACCGAGAATCTCAACTGCGTCCTTCCAAACTGAATCGAACGATTGAAAGGCGTCAGAAAATTTCAGCGAACGGTAATATCCGTTCGCCAACTCAAATCGGGCGCCCATGGTGGCCGGGTGCTTTTCGCCATACTTGCGACTCGCGCTGGCAATCGACGATTCTAGCCGGGCAATTCCCGCTTCAAATTGTCCCAGGTCGAGCAGGGCCTTGCCCAAAGTTATTTCGGCTTTCATGGTCTCCGGATCGTCTTCGCCAAGAATCGCTCGAAACTGCTCGTGCGAATTCTTCGCCAAATCGATTGCCTGGTCGAGGTGATTGTCGATCCCAACGTAAACATCCGCCAATTCTCGATCGGCCTGAAGCGATTTCAAGAGTCGCTTTTCATCGGTCAGGTCCAGTTTGACGGATTGCAGGTCGGATCCAACGCTTTTCAAGAGACTGATTGCATTGCGATGATCTCCCAGTTGGTACCGATTCCGAGCCAGCGCCATTTTTGTATCTATCAGCCGCAACTCCGAACCCTCGCGGCCTTTGAATATTTCGGCCGCCTGCAACAAAAGTTCCTGAGCTTTCGTCAAACTTCCGAGGGACAAGTAAGTTTCGCCAACGGTTTTCATCAGTTCAGCTCGAACGACCGGGCGGTTTTCAAACGGTGTTTGATTGTTAGCGATCTTTTCGGCCACTCGATCGAGAATCTGGACCAACGTTGGATCTTTCCTGAATGTTGTCGGGCCCATTCCTTCGTTGACAAGCCAATCAATTTGCGACTCGGAAGCCGCTTGACGAAGCAAATCATCCTGCAGAAAACGGTTGACCGCATCGGTAATTGCCCGTTGATCATTCGCAATTTCAAGTCGACGGACCGCAATTTTTTTCTGTTCCTTCAAATCACCGTTGGCCACCGCAAGATCCCGATTGAGATGGGTGATCCGGTTGGTAAACAGTGTCCAGGAAACCAAGCCAATCAGAATCGCAATGGTCGCAGTCGCCACAGAAATGGATCGAGCCGGATTGCGTTTGATCCATTTAACGGATCGTGAAAAAGTAGAAACAGGTTTGGCTTTGACAGGTTTGCCTTGAAGGAAACAGTCCAATTCCTCAGACAGTTCCAGTGCATCCGCATACCGTTTCCCAGGGTCCTTCTCCAGACATTTCAAACAAATCGCCTCGAGTTCGCTTGGAATCGCCGAGTTTTCTTTTCGGATTCGAGCGGGTTCTTCTGTCTCGATTTTCCGAAAAAGGCGATAAGGATCCGTTGCGCGAAAGGGTGGGAAACCAACCAGCATTTCGTAGAGAATTGCCCCAAACGAATAGACGTCTGCGCGAAAATCAACCTTTTTGGCGTGCAGAATCTGTTCGGGTGACATATAGGCCGGGGTTCCGGCAAATTGACTCGTCTTGGTTTGGTCGTCGCTATCAAGATTTTTGGCCAAACCGAAATCGGCGACCTTGGGCGTAAAAGCGAGATCGTCGTCGCCCGGAATTGCCCCCTTGATGCGTTCGTCGTTCTCAATCGATTTCAACAGGATATTCGCGGGCTTCAAGTCCCGGTGAACCACTCCTTTTCGATGCGCTGCTGCGATTCCTGCGGAAATCTCGCGGCCAATCCTTGCCGCAAGACCGGGAGCAATCGGCTGACGATTAAGCCATTGGGCCAAGCTGGGGCCATCGACATGTTCGAGAACCAGGTAGGGATTCGCGTTCCGTTCTGCAACCTCGAAGATCTTGAGTACATTCTCATGTTGAATCTGGGCAATGGAATCCGCTTCTCGAAAGAACCGACGAAGGCTCTCGGTTTTTGGATCAACTTCATTCAGCACCTTGATTGCGACGATCCGAGAAGGGCTGTGTTGCTGTGCCTTGTAAACCGTTCCCATGCCACCGCGACCACAAAGTTCGATGATCTCAAAACCCGCAAACTCCGCGGTTGGGCGAGCCGTGGGATGTGCGTGTCTCTCGGGAAAGGCCTTGGCCAAATTGGAATCGATGTCGAAACCGGAAGCACCCGAGCTGCCTAAGCTGAGCAGCGACTTCCACCGGTCTATCTCCGCGCTGTTGGAAAGTTCTTCCATCACGGATTCACAACGTGTGCACTCAGAAAGATGGGTTTCGACCGCGGATTCTTCAGCAACGTCTAGCTTGCCCAGCAAAAGCTGATTGAGCAGCTCCTGGGAAGGACAATTCGAAAGATCAGATGATTCGAAGTTCACGGGTATCAAGTGGGACGTTTCGCGGATTGGCTCAAACAAGAATCATTCGATTGGAAACACAAAACCTGACTCATTTTTCAGTCCGGCTCGGCGAAGAATGGCTGATCCAGTTTCCGGATTTCCGAACGTAACATTTCCTGGATCCGGCTTTTGGCTTTGTAGATCGCCGTCACCGGCATTTCCAGGTGGGCAGCTGTCTCCTGCCCTGACTTGCCCTCGATCGCCGTCATTTCAAATGCTCGCCAGCTGTTATTCTCGACTCGCTTTCGAACATTGAGCATTGCTTCTTCCAGCAATAGTCGTTCGCTTTCGTCATCCATGCGTGTCAGGAAGTCGTTCTGGGTTTCCGTTTTCTCCAGGATTGCGTCGAGCGAACCGTTTTCGGGAGCCTGAACCTCCGGCTTCCGTTTTTTCACGAAATCCACCCACGCCCGATAGGCAATGGTTTTTAGCCAACTGCGAAATCGTCCTTTCGGATCATACTCGAATTCTTTCATCTGCTTGGCCAATGCCAACAAAACGTCCTGCGCGACGTCATCCGCATCCGACGCCTGCAAACCCCAGTTTTTGCACCAGGCTTTGATTCGAGGCCCATAAATGGAAACGAAGGTCTGCCACGAATGATAATCGTCCGGTTGGTGACGCAACCGACTTAGCAAGCTTAGATTGGTTTGAGAGGGACTGTTCAACTTACTTGTACTTCAAGGTTTCAATACTCGGATGGCTCTATTTTGATTGCACGAGCTTGTCGCGGTCAATTTGAGGAATTTAAAAAATTCTGAGTCAGGTTTTCCAGAACAGGCGGAAAGACTTGCAACGGCCGAATGCGGCCGATCTTAAAGGTCCAAAATAATTGTCTTCTCGCCATGTTCCAATTCAAGTTTCAACTGCGTTTTTGCATCGTCTATGCGGCGCTTGGCCTTTCCGGGGTCCTTCTTTGTTCAAATCAGGTCAATGGGCAAATCGATGGCAATCAGTCCATTGCATCGGGGAACTGGTTCAATGACCTGATTTGGCAAGATGAATTCGGCAATAACGATCGCCCGCGAGGAAATGATAACCACACCAATACGCACATTTCCAATGGAAACGTGGTGCAAATCGGAAATGGACTTGCAGAAACGTCGGTCAATTTGATTGTCGGTGATTTTGACGGTGGATTGCCTGGCGCTGGCCGACTTGAGGTGACCGGGTCAGGCAGCCTAAGCGTTGGCAGTTTCCTGTTCATTGCCGGCTCTGAAAACTCGGCCGGGTCGGTTCTTTTTGACACAACGGGAACGATCGAAGGAAACATCCGCGTCGGTCGATTCTCCGATTCCCTGGCCCTGCTTGAAATGCGCAATGGAACGTTCACCGGAAACCTGGACATCGGATTTCTCAGTGCCGGTGCCCGTGTCGACTTTTCCGGGGGAACGATTAACGCCCAGGGTCTCACGGATGGCATCTTTATTCGAACCAATGGCGTCTTGAATCAGACGGGCGGACAACTCAACGTGAACTTAGGCGATTTCTCGATCGCCAATGACGGAATTTACATCCAGTCCGGTGGCACGGCCAACCTGCAAAGGGACTTCTCGAGCAGTGGTGAAGCCGCTGCCTTTTCGAACAATGCCCAGTTCGTGGTGGCCGGAGATTTTGGCTCCGACACCGACACGTTGATTAGCGACTCGGCCAGCGTGCAAGCGGATCGCTTTAACTTTAACGGAAATTCCTTTACCAGAATCTCCGGGGGAACTCTGACGGCCACGGGAACCAATGGCTTCATCAATTTTCGCGCCGGTGAGTTTCTCGCGACGGATGGTGTTGTTGACGTCGAAAACGGATTGTTCGTTATCGGTGAAGATAACCTGAGTACATTCATGTCCTTCTCAGGCAATAGTCGGCTGGAAGCCGGGAGCTTGACGATCGGGTCGGATAACCGGGGGGATGTGGAATTTGTGATCGACAACAACGCGGTGGTCGACATTGCCGGAGATATTTCCATGGGCTTGGCCGGTAACAATAATCGAATGAAGTTGATCAATGGAACGCTGGACGCCGACACTTTTTTTGCCGGCGTTTCCTCGGATGCCGAAGTTATCTTTCAATCGGGAACCGTCGATCTGAACGGATTTGTGATCGGTGTCGAAGGCAGTTCGACCGTTTCCCTGACGGATGATGCCAACTTGTCTGTATTCGGTCCTACGATCATCGGACAGCAATCGGGTGGTTTTGGCCGTCTCGAAACCCAACTTCTTACGAACCTTGAAACCGGCCAACTGCAAGTCGGAGTCTCTGGCCAGGGAGAGATCGAATTTGGCGAGTTCTCCTCCGGAAAAGCGAATGACGCAACCTTTGTTGGAGTCAATGCAGACGGCGTCGGAACCATGACGGTAACTGACAGTGCTCGATTTGATTCTCTCAATAACATTTTCATCGGACGCGATGGAAAAGGCGTTCTCAATGTGAACGCAGAAGGCAAAATAACTGGTCAACAGTTGCAAATTGCGCGAAACGCAAACTCGATTGGCGATGTCAGAATTAGCGACGTGGCCACCGCAGACTTCAACGGGATATTCCTGGCTCTCAATGGCGCCGGGACGCTGACACTTGAAGGTGACTCAACCACGACTACGACGTTTCTCTCGATCGCTCAGGGCGCCGGAGCCAACGGGTCCCTGGATTTGACCAACAACGCGCAGCTCAACGTTACTGACAATTTTCTTGTCGCATCCGCCAACGTCGAGAGCACTGCCACCGTTACGATTAATGACAACGCAATCGTCAATGTTGCTGGAGATTCGTCCACGGGGAACGTTCGTGGAAACGCGACGTTCAACGTGAATGGCGGACAAGTCAACATCGCGAACAACGCCAATTTCGGAGGCAGTAGCTCGACCACAGAGTTCAACATGAACGCGGGACAATTCACGGCAGAGAACGTCCGCTTTGACGGTTTCTCTCCAGCAACAACCTCCAACACATTGAACATGAATGGAGGTACGCTTCGAGCCACCAACAATATCGAGTTTCAACGCGGGATCATCGCCAACATTTCCGATGGAGCAATCGAGTCCGACCAGCAGATGATCTTTGGAAACGACTCAACGGCCGCTTCACGAAGTGTTTTGATCAATCAAACCGGAGGCACCGTCCATTCCAAAGTTGACATCGACATCCGGGGCGAAGGGGAAACCCTGTACAACCTGTCCGGCGGAACGCTGTCTGCAGAACAGGACGTCCTTTTTGGAAACGTCGACACCGTTTCGGCAGAGTTCAACCAGGAAGGCGGAACCATGAATGTCGGTCGGAACCTCATTAATCGAAATGTTGTTCACGAAGTGACAGGTGGCAACCTGAATGTCGCCGGAACCATCAACGTTGGCGATACCGACAATGACTCTTCGGCTTCATTCGAGCAAACAGGCGGCATCGTTGATGCGACATTTGGATTCAATATCGAAAATGCCTTCGGCGACTTTCGAGGCGGAAAAACCAGAACGGAACAACTTACCATTGGAAATCTCGTCGACGAGTTCCTGGTCACGGAAGTAACGGTTTCAGGAACCGCCGAGATCATCACCAATCAGATCAGGCTGGAAACGGCTGGGGGCGCTGAATCCAGCTTGGTGCTCTCGGATGACGCGCTGGTCGTAACCGATTCGCTCATCATCAACGATAGCGGGCTCTCTTCGGCGACAGATTTTTTCCACCAGGGTGGCGAACTCCGCGTCAATTCCATTGAGATTACGGGTGACGGCATCTACGGCTTGAGCGACGGTGTTTTGACTTCTCGTGAGGGGGATCTGGATATCGTCGGCAATCTGTTTATCACCCGATTCGGCGAAATCAAGTTTCGGGATGAGATGACCATTGAGATTTCCAATCAGTTTGCCGCGTTTGATCTGTTTGGTGATGGAAACGTCGGCAAGTTGAACTTTAGCGAATATGGCCGACTGGGTCTTGGAAGTGGATACGTCAAACTGATCGGAGTTGGCGACAACAGTAACCTTCTTTCCGGAGAAGCGCTGGACAACCTTGAGTTGATCGGTGTTCTTGAAGGTCAACAATTGACGGAACAAGAATTCATTGATGCCATGGCAAATGGCAGCTTCGTTGGCGCGTCTTATGCACTCGTGGAAGGGACTCATTTTGGCGAAGCCGGATCGATTGGCATCGCCTTTGCAAACTTCACGACGGTACCAGAACCGCGTGCAACCTGGCTTTTGCTGGTTTCATTGGTATTGATCTTGATGAATCGCTTTCGCCGTACTACGCCGGCCGTGGCTTTTGAAAAGCCGAGGACATAGAGCCGGTCGTTGATGCCTTAGTGGTCCAAACGCGTTCGATCAATCACCGGCTCCGTGTTGATCGAACACTCCGGCGATAGCGACTTCCGTAGAAGGTCGAGTTGTTCTTCATTGATTTCCAATCCGCCCAATTCGAGAAACGTGAGCGACTCAAGATCCTTCAACGGCTCAACATCTTTGACATTGGTTTTGTGAAGAACGAGCCATTTCAACGATTTCAATCTGGCAAGTTCTGAAACATCATCCACCGGCGCGCCGTCAAATCGCAAATCCTCAAGTTTGGTCAGATTCTTGAGCGGCGAAAGATCGCGAACCTGCGTATTGCTCAACTGAAGAACCTGCAACTCGCCAAGTTCTTTTAAAGGAGACAGGTCGGCAACCCTCGTGTTGTTCAGGTTGAGTGACTTTAGACGAGGCAGCCCGGAAAGCGGCTCAAGATCGTCAACTTGGGTATCAGCGATCCACAAATTCTCCAAATGAGTCAACTTGGAAAGCGGCGAAAGATCATGAATCTGGTTGCCCCGAAGTAGCAACAACCGGAGTTTGGTAAGACCCGAGAGCGCCGAAATGTCATCAATTTGGGTTTCGTCGGTACTTTCCAGCCTCAAGACTTCCAGGTTTTTCAGTTTGGCCAGCGGGGTAATATCGTTCAGCGGGTTGTACTGGAGATAGGCCACCTCCAACTTGCTCAACGTTCCCAACGGTTCCAGCTCCGTGATCCCCGTCCCTCCCAAGTCGACCTGGATGACCGTACTAAAAAAATCCTGCCCCAGAATATTGACAATCCAAGAAGGGATCGGATTTTTTGCGTTGGGATCCTCGCGCTGGTACGCATAGGTTATCGTGCCGCCGTTTTTCTTGACCCAATGAACGGCCTTGCGTTGCTCGTGGACCCGATTCATGTACCAACCGGACAGGCAAACGAAAAGCACAACAAAGATCAGCAAGCCACGCAAACTTAGCCGAATCCGTTTGGCTTTCTTTTCAGTCAAGGAATTCATCGCGGGCACCTCTCAGTGATGAAATCACTGAATCGTAGGCGATCGAAGTCAACACCGATGTCAGATTGTTGCTGGCTTCAACGTTGGCGTTTTTCTTTTTTGGATTTTGCGGGGAGCTTTTCTTTGATTGCCTTCAGCGCCGCTTCTTCACTGGGAATCCCTTTCAGAATCTCTGGGGCCTCACCCATTCCGGGACAGGAAATCACAAATGCCGGCAGTTTCTGATCAAATTCCTTCTTGGTGAATTCCTTGAGACCCTTCAAGTACGCCGCATTTCCGACAAGAAGCACCACGTCCCGATCGGCCAGTTCCTTCAACACCTTCTTGCTTTCCCAGAGGCTGTTCCGAAGCTTGCGGCAACCGGGACATAAGTCTGCCATCAATGAAAGGACCGCGGTTTTCCGACGCCGACGAATTGACTCGAAACGTCCTGGTTCGAACACTTCCCATTGCAATCCTTCAACCGCCTTAATTTCAATCAACTCAAATTTTTGCTGAACAAAGCGGGAAACCAACTCCATCAATGGCTTGAATTCGAAGTCGTCCGGGGCCACGATCTCAATCCTTGGCCTGGATTCTTCCGAGTCTTCAATCGAATTCGTTTCAATTGAATATTGAATCTTCGAAAGTTCGGATTGCCCCGATTCGAATGCCTCGAGTTTCGAATTGACACCATCAGCATCTTTCCGCAGATAACTGACTTTGATCCGGTAGCCTTCGGCCGGGTCTTGCGCTTTGGATGCAGTGGCTGCCAGAGAAACGGTAGCAACCAGGATACAAAATCGAAGCGCGTGGCTCAGTTCCGCCAAAAAACCAATCAAGCCGGGAATGATCTTCGAACGCATGAATGATGCTTCCTTGGAATGAGATTCGTCAACGATTTGATGATAACGTTCGACGGACGCCTGGAATCAATGAAAAACCCCGGATCGTACAATCCGGGGTTTTTTCCTCAATTAAAAGTTTAAACGAAATTCCCGATTCAACTGGAATTCAGGGAACCTACCAGCAGAACCGCCAGAATGGTCGACGATAGCCTCGTCGCTCGACCCACCAGCTGACGAACTCGTTGTAAAACACCAATCGAGAGAATTGCTCAGCTGTGTCGACAACGCCGTCGGTCGTATGCGTGAAGGTGATGTCATCCTCACTGAGCTCCGCATTTTGAATCTCGATATAGCCGAGTACATCTTCATCGTGGGCACCACCGCCATTCCCCTGTTGAGATTGAACCACCACGTATGTATTCCCGCCGATGACTTTCAGGGATCGCAGGGCAACCGTGTGGCCTCGAACTTCCAAGGTGTCTCCGTCCTCCTGATTGAAGTCTCGAATGACGACGATCCCGAAGAACTCAACCCAGTGATCGTGGACATAATCGTTTTCGCCCGCGACGCCTGCCCAATCGATCAAACCATCGTCTCCAACGTGCTGTAAAACGACGGCAGGCTTGCCCGAGATATAGGTTTCAATGACAAACTGATCGGCTCCGCCACGCCCGATCATTTGCGTCGGCTTGTCGCGAAACGGGCCAACCCAGTAGGCGGTCCAAAAGTCATTGATCGGATCCGAAGGGTCGTCGGCTCGAAGCGTTTCGCCGTTGGGCCCCGTCGCTCCGGTTCCCGCGAGATCATAGCGCTGCGCGATCATCGCTTCGCCGGATTTTGCTTTCTTCACGAGCACGTCGTCGCCTCGCGTACCGCGAATTCGCCGTTGCGCCTCCGTTTCCGGAGCAAGCACCGCGATCAACGCTGTGGCCAACATCAAAGTGGTCAAAGTTTTCATGTGAGTCACCTCATTTCAATGGATAGGATTCCTCGCTGAACCTGAATCAAGTCAGGTTCTGCGGAATGCCTCAAGAAAACTCATTCAGCGTTGACCGGACGAATCTGCGCAGCCCTATCGTTGCGCAGCCGATTGCATTGGCGAAACCCCAGGACTCGCGCGCCAACGCTCGAACACTTTTGCACCACAGATGGGTGCGCTTTGCCGTCTGGCTGTGTCCGGTTAGTCGCGTCCGTCAATTCCATTTCCCAAGAATGCAGGAACCATTAGACTGTCAGGCCATTTCCTGGACAGAGTCGCCGATTTAAGAAGTTGCAAAGCGCGTCTTGACGGAGTTTCAAAATGGCGATCTCGATCGCACAAGAAAAAGTCAAAGACCTGGTAGACGGCGAGAAACGAGGGGCAGGAAACTAGCTTAAGGGCAGTTCGAACAGTAGGATTCCACAGGAAACGCACCATATACGCTCACAATAAGCTGCGTCGACCGAGATGCGAAGCAACACCGGTCAACAAATGAGAAGTTCTCCATTGGCAGCCTGGCGATCCGCTTTCGCGGACCCATAGCTTTGCGTCCCGACCTTACGGCCGGTTTGCCTTTTCAGGGAACTCTCGTGAGCCCCATCTTCATCCATACTAAAACCTGTTACGAAACCGACCCCAAGTCAAATTCGTTTTGGGAAAATCCGCGAATAAGTTCCTAACGGATCAAAGCACTCAAAAAACGCCGACCGATCGGCGACGGACTTAGCGAGTTCAAGAAACGGGAAAGCCGCTAGTTGTCGCCTTCGAAGATCGAGCGAAATTTTTCCATTCGCTTGCGATTGGCATTGAAGTCTCCGTAGCCGACACGAGACGCGGAGCGAAAATGGATCTGCTGGCTTTTTTCGTCAACCAGGAACTCAACGTCATCGATGAATCCGAACATCAGACTCTTGGCCTCAGCTCGCAGGTAGTTGCCTCGCTCATCGGCAATTGAGACTCGTGACATCTTGTCCAGTGCTTCCTTGATCTTCGCAAGGGCGTCTTTGGTCGATCCGGAGAACTTGATCGGCTCGATGTAGTGCGAGTCCCCGCTCTCGGCCGTGGTGGAAACGCAGTTTGGGGAATTCGGGCACGGAGCCAATTGACCTTCGACAGCCCCCAGACCTTCCGGCATTTCAGATGAATAACTGCTCGCTCGCATGAGCATGAATCCAATTACAATCACGATCAAGGTCAGGCCCATGGCCAACCACCGAGATACTCGAATGAAACGCGATTTCGCCATCAATCTCCGCCAGTTTTCAACAACGGACGCCCCAACTCGCAAAAACCGCCCGCCTGGCGGCCCCTTAACCATAATTTTCGATTAAATCGAAAGATGCCATGATTAGATAAATCATCAAGATTCCTCGGAGCGTCCAGGCGATGGTGCGAATCCAGTTGGTCCGCACGAGGCGGCGGTGGGCGATGGGATCAAAACCCTTTTCCAGCTTGGCATGACAGGGAACCTGGACAAACCCGGTGGACAACCAAATGACGAAGACCAGTCCGATTCCAACCGAATGCAACCATATAAGCTCATAGCTGGGCAGGAAAAACAACACCAAGACGGACGTCAACGCCTCGATCAACATGGGCGGTCCAACGACAAAAGAAATCCAGAGTTGATGCCGTTTTTGATACTCGGCAAACCCGCCCTCGCCCACCAATCGAAAAAGTGGATAGTGGACGCACTGCACCAGCCAAATCAAACCGACCAGATAAAAGGTGGCAAAGGCATTGCAGAGAAGAAAGGCAGTGAACATAGCGAAGGGTCCAATTTCGGGTTCACCTCAAACCGTTCTCGTTGGAACTTGTTAACCTGCCAAACGGGCGGTGATTCAAAAACTTTACCTGACGATGACACTTCTTTCGATTTTGCTTGCCTGCAATTCCGTTTCTTTGTCAATGACCAGCCTCACCTCCAGAAAGTCGCCGGTGACCTGGTCGGTTGGAACACTGAAGCTGCAATACATTCGGCGTTGCCCCGAAGCCACTCGAAAACTGGCGGGCCGCATCGCTCGTTTCGTCGGTCCCGACAAGGCGGGTGGGCAAAGACGGATTCGCCCCTGGTTATGTTTGAATACAAAATCAGGAATTACCGTCGGGGCCGAACCAATGACCCGCAAGCGGCCAGGACGTTTCTTTTCGGGCTTGGCTTGTTTGTTCTCAAATCGAAAACCGTCGTCCAAGCTGCCAGGACCACCACGGGCTCCCGTTTCGAATTCAAATGCTTCATCACCGGAGTTGTGGATATAGAGGATGATGCGACTGAGCTCGTTTCCTTTTTGCAAAACCGCAACCAGTTGGACTTGGTCGGAATTCTGTGCAGCATCTGCTTTTCCATCCTGAGCTTCGCTCGAGTTTGGACAGGCCAATACAAAAAGTAAAACGGCACAAAAAGCTTTTAGCAATCGATACATCAAACGGCTCCTATAGAACGAACAATCGTTTGATCGCCGAACGCCGCTTTTGGTTCCCAAAAACGACGAGACGTCGAAAAATCGGACATCTTTAGCCGGCTATTCGTCTTTGGGCGTGATGGCGATCGATCGAAGTTTCATAAGCGGGCCATCTTTTTTACGGTTGTAGATTGCGATCACATGTTTCCCGGCTGGGAGGTCAACTGTCGCCAGTTGAGTCGTATTAAAAGGTTTCCAACCGCCCGTATTGGCGATTTGATGTTTCATCGCGAAGTCCTGGCCAACCTCCAGTTCGAACTGCCCGCCCGCATGATCACGATGACAGGAATAGGTGGCGGAGATCTCAAAGGTCCCAGCTTTTTCCACTTCGATCGTCCACTCGGCGAAATCGCCGGCGTTGCGCCAATAACCCAGGCAGTTTTGATCGGCTTCGTAGCGGAGTGCTTTGCCGCGGATCTTGGCGCGAGCGCCTTTCAATCGGAATGCGCCATTCTGATCTGCCGAGATCGGATCCGGTTTTCCCGCTCCCTTTTTCATGAGCGACTTCAAATCGTCGAGGTATTTCGTATAGACATCTCGGGGTCGGCATTGATGCTTGGCGCAAATCGCAGCGGCCATCCCGACAATCTCGCCCATGGCTCCAGTCGTTTTCATGACGCGCACCGCACCGAGGGCCTCATGTGTCGTGCTAATATCACGGCCCGCCATGAACAAGTTGTTGATGTTTCGACTATAAAGACAACGATAAGGAACCCAGTAAGGCCCAACGTATTCATATCCTTTGCCACGCGTGTAGTCCGAGATGAATTCGTCTCCCTCATGTCCCTGTGCGTAACGCTTGTCGGGAAAATGAGTATCGATGCCCCAAGTGCAAGGGAAACAGCCGTCTTTGAATTTCTTTCCGTCTCGAAGATGTTCGCCTGTCAGAATCACGTCGCCCAGTAGTCGCCGTGACTCTCGCTTGCCGGCGATGTAAGCAACCCAGTTCAAGCGATGTGCCGGATAACGCTTCTCGACGTTTTTGATTGCATCCCATGCACCGTAAGCCGCGCGAAAATTCTGATCGCGGACCCTTTCCATGTCCTTGATGGGGTCGCGATCAAAGCCGCTTTCCCAAAACCAATTGCCAAGACTGATCGGCTGTCCACTGGTTCCCGCTTTGAACTCCTGCGGTCCCGACTTGCGTCCCGGGAATGGTTTGTCCGTTAAATCCACCGCCCACGGGCATCTAGGAAACGTCGCCAACTCACAAGCGGCAGCCACTTCCGACGACAAAGGATCTTTGTCCGTGCACAGGCATTTGATGTTCCAAAGATTGCTGGCTCCCATATGCCCCTTGGCGGTCTGCTCAAAATCCGCTCCCACCAGGTATCCCAAGGAGCCATCCCCGGTACTGTCCAAAAACGTCTTGCCGCGAATCAATACTCGGCGGCCATTGCGAACGTGCTGGCATGTGACCGATTCAATGCTACCCCGATTTGCCTTGGCCTGGTTCATTCGGTATTCAATGAACAAAGTGATGTTAGGCTCGTTCTTGACGACGCGAAGTTTTCGATCGTCATCAAATACGTCGGCGGCTTGAGCATTCTTGGAATCGGCTTTCTTTTTCGGCACGATCTCCATGACCACATCACCGACCCGATGATAGGGCCGCTGATTGACGTGGCCCTCAGGCCAAACACGGACTTCGGAACTGCTATTGCCGCCGAGTACGGGTCGATCCTGGATCAACGCAACCTTCAAGCCCTGTCGCGCCGCGGTAACCGCCGACGCCGTTCCAGCCACGCCGCCGCCCACAACCACTAAATCGAATTGACCAACGTCTTCCGGTTCGACTGGGTAGCCCAGCCATTGACGGCGCAAAGGCGTCAACGTCTTCGCGTCATTGGGAGGCGACCACGTTGGATCGTCGCAAAATAAGATCGCGTCGCAGCGGCCCTCAAATCCGGTCAAATCGTGAAGTGCAATTTCCGTTTCGCGTTTGACTTCAACCAAATCGCCCTTCTGCCAATGCCATTTTTCACCTTCGGTGCCGAAAGTCGTTTTCAAGGTAGTCCCATTGATAATCAACTGGAATCGACCTGGCGCACCCGACGCCTTCCAGGGCGCGACCCAATCGCGAGTCCGAACCCAGACCTGGTACTTTCCTGCCTTGGAAAACTTGATTTTCGTTTTCGCGTCCTCGACTGGCTTGCCCATTCCATGGGCAAGTAGAAAAGGGGAGCCCATCAAGTCCATAAACTGCTGATCGTTCACCCAGCCGCCAAACGAATCGAATGCCTCGGCTTCCAGCAGAACCAGGTCCGGTTTCACTTCCTGTTCGGCGATCGATTGTCCGTCTGCTAACAACGACACGGGTGTTCCAGAATCATGCTCGCTTCCGGAAACCAACAGAACGCACATGGCGCAGAGCAACGAAATGATGAGCTTCATGGGAAAACCAATTCCTGAATGATGGGGAGGGCAATCTTGCGGCAAACGCAACGAACGGCCTGCGAGACAATATAATTTCCCGGATTCGGTTCGGAAAGCGCGCACGCGTCTCTTCCGTCCCAGCCCGCTTTTGCAGGCCTCACGCCGCGCCGAAAACCGTCGTTCGAGCCGTAGCCCTCATTTCATGCGCCAAGTTGACGAGGAACGATCGATCATTCTTTCAAGACCAAGTCGATGCACATGACGGCTGCAAGAATCAACTGGCGAACGGGTTGATCGGCAGGAACCTGATCTGAAATCTGCAGGATGTAATTATCGGCACTGGTAAACAACTCTTTGCCAAGCCCGGCCCATTTTTTTGAAACGGAAGCCAGCTCATTGTCGCCCGCCATGAACTTGAAGCTCCAACCGGTCCACTTGCCCTTGAGATCACAAAGCGGTGAGTCGTCCGCCCCAAGCACTTTGAATGCGCCACCGATTGAAAACAACTTCTGTTTGAAACCGCCAATTCGTGTTTCGTTCTGATCGAGCACATCGACCTTGGAAAGGAAAAGTGAAATCCCACGTTTGATGTGCACCAACGTTTCCCCATTGGGAATCTTGATCTCGACGTGAAATGGAGTCATCCGCTTGTAGTCGGTAAACCGAAGCATCTTCGTAATAAAGCCAAGTCTTTCTTCACGGCAATGCAAAATGACTTCGCCCGTTTCGGGATCAAGGATGTCAAAATTGTTGGCGGCCTTAAACATACCAACATGCTCTTTGACGAAATATAGATTGCGATTCAAAATCGGATTCATGGACGAGATCTCACGTGAAGTAGGCGACGCCGTTCTTTTGAAAGAAAGGATTCTTTGTCGGAAACCACGATCATACCGAATCCCAACACGAAATTAAATCAAGGGCTCGGCAAGTCCGGCCATGGATGAACCGGCGAGATGGAAAGAAAACGTCATCTGCCGGGACTCATGAATGAGTGGCCAGTCGGGCTGTCCGGGACTAAGATAATTTCCAAACTACCTTTAGATCACTTTCAAGTTGCCACGAGAAACCCGATGCTCCGCGGATTTAAAACTTCCATCTTCTTTTCGTTTTGCTGTTTCTTGTCAGTCTCGACGCTGATTAACGCAGCTTTGGCCACGGACGGAAACGTTGCGAACCATGTTCGTGGAAGTCGCCCCAATATCATCTTCATTCTTGCCGACGACATGGGCTGGAATCAGCCCGGCTTCAACCAGCCCGAGCAAGATTCCAAATCACCAACGCCCAACATGGACAAACTGGCCGGCGAAAGCGTTCGCTTGACTCAGTACTACTCCCATTCTGTTTGCGCACCGACGCGCGGCGCTTTCCTGACGGGTCGCTATGCGTTTCGCAACTGGATGGATTGGCGCTCGGAAGATTTCGGCAAGCCGAGCTATTTGAAGGCTTTGGGCCTAACGCTCGCTCACAATGACCGCGGTGAACCCAC
>CAYSXI010000009.1:29363-65581 GCA_964434955.1 uncultured Pirellulaceae bacterium | reverse complement strand
GGACGGACGGTGCGTTCTCTGGCCATCGCACTGTCACAGTTCGAAAACGTAAGAATGGTCTTCGTCTCTCCGGACCAGGATGCACTTAAACTCGATGACGATTTGAAAACCCGTCTCCGCGAAGCCAATGTGCCTTTTCACGAACTGGATTCTCTGGACGCGGGCATCAATGGCCGACCGATGCTCTCAGAAATCGATTGCCTTTACATGACACGAATCCAGCGGGAACACAATTCCGAACAGGATTCTCGCGAACAGGAAGCACTGGACCTGGCTCCCTTTCAACTTACGATGGAACGAGTTGCCAAGATGCGTTCCTACGCACCAATCATGCATCCGTTCCCGAGAGACAGCGTCGTCAACGAGATTCCGACGGAAGTGGATCAGGACGATCGGGCGATGTATTTCCGTCAGGCGAGAAATGGAATGTGGGCGCGGGCAGCACTCCTGGTCCACTTGTTTGATGTCAGCGAGGATCTTCAAAGTCTTTGCGACGAAATGCAGGGGACCATTGTCGGCTAGTGAGGCCTAACGTTCCGGCTTGAACAGTTCCTTGGCAACTTCATCGCTCAATTCCTGGCGAATCATCCGCGCGGTTCCGTCGACGTACCCCACGGCGATTCCGCCTTCGTAACTTGAGTTGCGAATCATATCCCGCGCTTGCTCCGGGCTGACGTCGCGCGGTTCGTACCAGGGAATGTCCGATGATTCCAACTCAATCACCACCGCTGTATTGGAAGTTCCCGCACGAACATCACGGATTCTGATCGACTTCCCTTCCCGAAGAACCGTATCGTCGGCAACGACGGCAACGAATCCGGTATTCACCCTTCCACGGTCACCGCGGCTTGCTCCGAAGTAGTTTCGGGCATCAATCGATTTCAAAACCGCGAGGTTCGCGGGATCATTCCAGGGTTTGTCAAAATCAATTTTCCGATAGTCAGCGCAATCCATGTGTTTGAGTAGCAGCGTGCGCCAGCTATGAAGCGGCTTACCGTTGGCGTCTTTGGTAACCGCTGGAGGAAACTCGCGGTGTTCGTCGTGGTAATTCAAAAGAGCAATCGTGATTTTCCGGGCCTTTGCTTCGGCGTCGGACGCAGCCGTCACTTCCGAAACCCGTTCGATGGCATCCTTGGTCACAAAATAAAGCCCACCCACCACAACGCAAATGCCCAGAAGACCAATTGCGATGATGGATCCGAAAATGATCAACAGGATCTTCAGTGTCGAATTATTTCGATTCGGGCGTCGAACGGGAGCCGGTCGGTAGCCGGGTGTGTAACCTGGCCCGGGCCCGTGTCCTGGCGTTTGTGGCGGGCCGGGGTGCTTTGGTGGCATCGACATAACTTGTTTCCAAATGGCAGTTTTGGGAAAACAAAATTATAACTTCATTTGAAATCAAGTTGAAAGCGAGAAGGTACCCTGGTCGTTGCACAAAAAAACGCGGCCGACTGGCACTAGTCGACCGCGTAACGGAGGTGACATCGGCTGATGTCAAATCAGAGGTAAAACCTCAGGAGGAAGTGGTTGAGCCAACTAAGCTGGCTCCGCGGCAGTGCCGTCAACTTGAGTATCCACACCGTCCAGGAAGCTGGACAATGCTTGACTTCGGTATGGCTGTTGAAGTTTGCGAACGGCCTTCGATTCGATTTGGCGAACTCGCTCTCGGGTAACCGAAAAGATCTTGCCGACTTCTTCCAGCGTGTAAGAGTAACCATCCGCCAATCCATAACGCAGGCGGAGAATTTCTCGCTCGCGATAGTTCAGATGTTCCATCGCTTCTTCGATTCGAGACTTCAATGCCTGTTGATTGGTTTCGTAAAGCGGGTCGTCGTCACGATAGTCTTCCAGGAATTCACCGAAATAGCTATCGTCGTGATCGCCAACCGGTTGATCGAGAGAAAGTGGCTGTCGGGCCATTTTCATGATCACCCGAGTGTCCTCCAAGGAAAGCTTGGCACGTTCGGCGGTCTCTTCGGGTGAAGGTTCGCGGCCGAGTTCCTGAACCAGCTCACGCATGACATTGCGAACTTTGCTCATCGTATCAATCATGTGAACCGGAACACGAATGGTTCGGCTTTGATCGGCAATCGCCCGAGTGATCGCCTGGCGAATCCACCAGGTCGCATAGGTCGAAAACTTGTAGCCTCGCGTGTGTTCGAATTTGTCGACCGCTCGCATCAACCCGGTGTTGCCTTCCTGAATCAAGTCCAGGAAACTCAACCCGCGGTTGCGATACTTCTTCGCGATCGACACGACCAGGCGAAGGTTGCCTGCTGAAAGAATGCGTTTGGCCGCATCGTGAAGCTGCTGAAGCTTTTCGGTGCAACGTACCCGGCGTGCCAACGTTCGTGGGCTTTCGTAAGTCCGTTGCATCAAGAAGTGCAACTCGGCTCGAAGTTCTTCCAGGGTTCGATTACCAACCATCCCGGTGGTCTTCGCTTCCTGGATCAACTCGTAGATGTTCTGCATCTCTTCATTGATTCGGTGCAGCTGCTCAAACATCGGCTTAAGGCGGCTGTATCGCAGATTGAGTTCTTCGACCAGTCGGACAGCCTTGTTGCGGCGTCGGACCAATTGACGCCACGCGGCACGTCGCTCGGACAATTTGTTTTTCTTGTTGATTGCAAACGCAAAGTCGCTGCGATTCTGATCCAACAAATGGCGAAGCGTTTTGAGGTTGGGAACAAGACGGAGCATGATCCGCTTTTTCTCGACCTTGTTGGTTACCGAGACTTCAATCGTGCGATCAAGTCGAAGTTTTCCGTCGCGAACCTGCTCCAAGGCTTCGACGGCTCCATGCAACATGAAGTCGGTCGCGAGCATCGTGTTTCGATATTTCAGACGAGTTGCGTCAATTTCCATTGCCGCCGCGATTTCTTCCTGACGCGTCAACAATGGAATTCGCCCCATTTGCATCAGGTAGACTCGAACCGGATCATCAATTGAATCGTCTTCATCTTTTCCAGCGGTTGCTGCTTTGACTTCTTCTGCATTCTCAGGATGAGCAGCTTCGTTTTGATCTTCAGTGCCGAATGGTCGATCTGGAGTTGGGATGGACTTGTTCATGATTTCCTCGGTGCCGATGTCCTTTTTTGTGTGCCTTTTGACTGTCTCTAAAAGCAGCAACAGTGCCAAAACAAAAAAGCCCGGAAATATCAACCTGCAAACCCTTACACACCAAGCACTTAAGGAAATTCGACCGCTTCTTCACGTTGCCCAATTGTGATGCGAAAACACCTCATGTCGCGTTGACGAGCAAAAAATGAGGTGGAAATTCAACAACATTCCAATCTGCCGGAGTATCCCAGCTCCTTGGTTTTCGCGTTGAATGGGTGCGATCCAACAGAATGAAGAAATTCCATCGGCGGCTTTGCACGGGCCGAAATTTGCTGAACGCGAGCGTCGTTTGCCGGGCACCAATTCGTTCGGCTGTTGTTTTTGTCAAATCGACAAATCAAAATGGAAGGGTGACCGCGGTCCACATCAAATTCAAGCTCGTATCTAGATTGCTTCCACGGATTATTGGTGAATTCTCCATTTGAAATTGAGCTTGAAGGACTGGAGGGCGCCGGAAGCAGATCCGCCGATCCTTTGGACAACGATCTCAAGGTCGTGACGCCTGAGAACATTGCTTTCCAGTATCGGCTTGCGGGACCTTTTCGCCGCGTGATGGCCTACGCGATCGACCTGGCCATTATCTTTTTCGTTTATGGCATCATTCTCGGTATCGTCCTGCTGATCTTTACGCTGGCCATGGCTTTGCTGGGAGCGGCAACGGGACTTCAAGCCGTCACCGAGGCCATGGCGGGCATCGGTAGCATGTTTTATCTTTTTGGGTTCTTTGGAGTCGTTTGGTTTTATGGTGCGATTCTGGAATCATTCTTCAATGGTCAAACACTGGGAAAATGGCTGTTTGGCATGCGCGTCCTGCAAGTCGACGGACGCGCGATCAACGGGGGGCATGCCGTCCTGAGAAACTTTCTTCGATTCGCCGACGTTTTTCCGGCCATTGGATTCGGGCAACTTTTTGGCACGGGATGGGATTCATTCAACCTGATTCCCTCAGGCGCAATCGCACTAATCGTGATGGCTTCCAATCGGCGTTTCCAAAGGCTTGGCGACCTGTTTTCACGAACGGTCGTCGTGGTCGATTCCAAAGTTGAGATGAGCGGATTGGTCAACCTGGACGACGTTCGAGTACGGCAGTTGGCATCCCATATCCCGAAAGACTTCGTGGTCAGTAAAGAACTTGCGCAGGCTTTGGCCAGTTATGTCGATCGACGGCCTCAGCTGACCCTTCCCCGCTTGATGGAAATTGCAAAGCACCTGGCCGCGCCAATGCTGAATCATTTTCAGTTTGATCCGAGCGTCAATCATGACCTTTTCCTTTGCGCCCTTTACTACCACTCATTCAATGACGCCCAACAAGATGAAGCCTACACGCCACCGGGAATTTCACCGGTGATGAAACCACGTGAAACTTCGAATCCCTATGAAATCACCTACGTCCGCTAGAGCAAACTAGATTACCGAAACCTGACTGGAACAACGCGTGAAAGTTTCCAAACTGATCGAACAGCGACAAGCACAATGGAAAGAGTTGGATCAACTCTGTTCCAAGCTGCAAAATCCGGCGACACGATTGCGTGCCCAGGAAGTCGATCGGTTTTCCGCGCTGTACCGAGCCGCCTGTGCGGACTTGGCGTTGGCGTCTTCTTACCAGTTACCGCCGGCAACGGTCGAATACCTCCATAACCTGGTTGCCCGAGCCCACAATCAGCTCTATCGGAGCCGTCGATTCCAATGGAACAAATGGGGCCACATCCTGTTTGTCTATACGCCGCAAAAGATCTTCAACGACGTTTGCGTTCAAATCGCGTTTTTCATTTTTTGGGGATTGTTCCTTTCTTCCGCTTATCTTGCTTACGATGTCGAATCGTTCCCGACCTTTGCTGAGCGCGTGTTAGGCGAAGAACAGATGTACGAAATGGAGCGGAACTTTGCAGATTTTGATGGCCGAACTTATGGCGAGAATGCGTCCATGGCCGGTTTCTATGTGTTTAACAATGCAGGCATCGGTCTCCAGATATTTGCCTTGATGACCTTGGTCGTCCCTGGATTCGCTTACCTGGGATACAACGGCGTTGCACTTGGAGCTTCATTCGGATTCATGTTCCGTCCGGAGAACGCGGAAGCGGCTGCGAATTTCAAAAACTTCGTGACCGCTCATGGACCATTTGAGTTGACGGCCATCGTGTTATCGGCGGGTGCCGGACTGCGTTTGGGAATTTCCTGGATCCGGACCAACGGATTGACACGACTGAGTTCGCTTTACAAGGCCGGCCAGGACGCATTGCCGATCGCGATGGCCGCGGTCGCGCTTTTTGTGATGGCGGCGATGATCGAGGGATTCCTGTCGCCGACACCCACTCGCTTCATGCCTTGGTGGGTAAAAGGCCTGGTTGCAGTGATCTCTTGCGCGTTGATGGGCTTTTACTTTGTCGTGCTCGGGTTCCCTCGCGGCAAGAAAAAATCGGGAGGGCCCGCCTGATGCAATTGGATCAAACCCATATTGTCATTCGCCGCAGATCGATGCTGGAAATCCTTGACCTCTCGATCCACGTTTTGCGCGACCATCTCTGGGCATTCATGATCCTGCTCGGAATCGGAATTCTGCCCTGGATGGTGTTCAACTACTTTTTGTTGAATTGGATGATTTCCGGGGAAAACGAGGCCGCGCCGGGAATGTCGATCGTCTATTGGTGGGTGATGTTTTTATTGGTCGCCTCTCAATCCCAAATTGCGACGGCATTTGTGACCAAGTACCTGGGCGATGCGACCTTCAAGCTTGAACCACGCATTGGCTCGACGATTTCCTACGTGTTTCGACGGCTGCCAAACCTCCTGACGCTTCATTTCCTGATTCGACCGTTGCTGTTTGTCATTTTGGTTTCTTTGCTGGTGCTGACAGGCGAGATGGATGTGGTGGGATTCATCGCCTGGTTCTTTTTACCCGGACTGGCGGGCATCCTCCTGGTGGTTCGGGCTGCTCGACCATTTGCCAATGAAATTGTGCTGCTGGAACAGACGCCAATGAAAGCCAGTCATGCGGGACAAGTCACTTATTCACAGCGGACCAAGTCACTACACGGTTCCGATGCAGCCTTGGTTTTTGGAAGGAGTGTCGGGACATGGATGGCGACGATCCCCATCTTTTTCATCCTTTGCGGAATCGTCTATGGATTTCAATTCACGATCTCGATGGGTGCAGCCTGGAATTGGTTTTGGCAGGCCTTCATGATTCCCATCGGCATGTGGCTCACCGTGGGCTTGGTTGCCGTGGTCCGATTCCTCACTTACATCGACACAAGGATTTACCAGGAAGGCTGGGACGTCGAGCTTAAAATCCGAGCGGAAGCCATCAAATTCAAGGAGCGTTTGTCATGATTCGAATGACGATGATCCTTGTTGCACTGGGACTATGGCACTCATTTTCCAACCTTGAGGTTTCGGCCCAACAACACCGGGGTGAACGATTGGGCCGCGAAGCTTTTTCGGATCACGGGGAAATGCCATGGTACGATGCGCAAAACGACTCCGTTCGCTTCGTCCCGCCGGATGAGAGCAGTCCGACGCCTTCGAATACGCCAAGTCAAAACGGCAGCCCCAATCGACAGCCCAACAATTCTGGCTCATCCACCGGAGTGAGCAGTGGCGGGTTGGTTGCAGGAGGAAGTATCGCTGCTTTCTTTTTCTGGGCGATCGTGGTCCTGGTCTTGGTCGTCTTCATTGTCGGCCTTGTCTGGGCATTCGTGAAAATGGAACGCAAGGAAAAGAAAGACGAAAACATTGTCAGTCTTGATCGGCCTTCGCGGGAAGCACGAGTCGAGAAACTCCCATTTCAAATCAATACGACGACCGGCGATCTTCTGGCTGCTGCCCGGAAGTACTTTTCTGAAGGTGACTACGAGAACGCAATCATCCATTTGTACAGTCATGTCCTGGTGACCCTGGATGAGAAAGCACTGATTCGCTTGACGCGTGGCAAAACAAATCGGCAGTATTTGATGGAAGTCCAGAAGCATGGATCGATCGCTGATTATCTTGAGCGTTGCATGCTTCCTTTCGAAGAAGCATTTTTTGGCGCGAGGGATCCCGGCCAAAGCGCTGTTGCCAGGTGCTTGAATGAGTTTGATCAATTCAAAAGTCAACTTTCTCAAACAAGTGCGGTGGGATAGGCCATGAAAAATCGACTCAGCCATTCAAGTCACGGTTTTGCCCGCTCGCGATTCATCATCCTTATCATGTTCGCGATGATTGCGGCCGGACTGGCAAACCCTCTCTGCAGCCAAACCAACAAACGGCTCGACACCAAGTACGGCCGTGGGCGGGGAGGCCTTTACAAGAACAGTGTTAATGGAACCGGAATTTTTGCCGGGATGTATCGCAAGGAGGGACACGCCGTCGAATTCGAAAGGCGGCTCACGCCGAAACTGGATGAATTCGACAGCATCGTCTGGTTTCCAAATCGATATTCGCCACCCGACGAGAAGACGATTGCGCGAATCGAAAAATGGCTATCCGATCCCTGGAGTTCACGAACCCTCATTTATGTTGACCGTGACTTCGACGCGGAATGGCTCTACTGGAAGAAGGCACTGGAATCCGCTCCCGCTGCCGAGAAGCCCAAAATCAAAAGTCGGATTGAGTTCCTTGAGGCCAAAAATGCGGAGGCCCGCCGACTTTCAGATGGAGTGGATCGCAATCGTTGCAGCTGGTTTGAAATTGAAGAACGACTTGAGCCCAAACGTTGCCGCCGGTTCACTGGCGAATTGGCTCGATTGATCAATCCTCGTCGCTCGGAAATTTACTTGACGGCTCGCCACAAAATTCCGGTCGCATCGCGTTTTCAGGCGACGGTTCTGCTTTCAGCCAATCAATTGCCTTTGATCACGGTTTTGACATCCTGGCAACACGATGGCCAAGTCATCATTGTTCATAACGGAAGCATGCTTCTCAATTTGGCGCTCGTGAACTCTGAAAACCGCATCATTGCGAAGGAACTGGTCGACCGATGCGATTGGGGAAAAGTGATGTTTCTCGAATCCGATGAGGCGGCGCCGACCATCTCCAACTCATCGGCCGCTCAACGCAATACACTTTGGATCTGGGCTTCCGAAGAACCCTTGTGCTACATCCTTCCACACATGGTGATCCTCGGGCTCATCTTCTGCTTTGTTTATTATCCGATTTTTGGACGGGCCAAGAGACTGTCCAGCGGAGCCAATACCGATTTTGCCAGCCACATCCAGGCTACGGCCAAGCTTCTTGCCCGCTCAACAGGTCGCAACGAAGCACAACAGAAAGTGAACGTCGCGATTCAAATGGTGGGTCGCCCAGACAAACAAAAACCGGGAAACAAAAAGTAGCCCGCTCAAAAAGAAGAAGAGGTTTGAATGTCCACGCCGCTGACGAATGAATCCATTGAATTTCGTTGCTCGCAATGTCAGCAGTTGCTCAAGGTTGCCGCATCCCTGGCAGGACGCCAGGTTCGCTGCCCGCAATGCTCGGCCGTGCAAAATGTCCCGCAAGCATCGGCACCTGTCATGAACCCGGGAGTTGGCTACACGCAAACGGCTGCTTCACCCGGACAACCGTTGGCAGGGAATCAACCGCTCGGAGGGAATCAACCGCTTGCAGGCGGAAGTCCTGCGCCCAACATGGCCCCGGTTGTGCCACAGCATCCGGCTGCTCAGCAACCGTCCAACCCGGTTCAAACGCCCGCGATGACGCCGTCCAATTCACGGGAAGGATCGGACACGAAAACGCGCCAGCTTTATCGCAAGATCGCGGGTGAGATTTCGAAAATCTATGTCGGACAGGACGAACTGGTGATGGGAACTTTGGTTGCCCTGTTCTCCAACGGACACGTGTTGATTGAGAGCGTACCGGGACTGGGCAAGACGCTCTTCGTTCGAACTTTGGGCAAGGTACTCGGATGTGACTTTGGACGAATTCAATTCACGGCTGACCTGATGCCATCGGATATTACCGGCGCGCCCATATACAACATGAAAACCCAGGAATTCGACTTTCGCCCTGGTCCAGTGTTTACCCAATTGCTGCTGGCAGACGAGATTAACCGTTCGCCCGCCAAAACCCATGCCGCGCTCCTGGAAATCATGCAGGAAAGGACCGTCACGATCGATGGCGAGACTCATCAGCTCAAGGATCCATTCCTGGTTATGGCAACGCAAAACCCGATTGAAAGCGAGGGGACCTACAATCTTCCTGAAGCTCAACTTGACCGGTTCATGTTCAAGTTGATCGCGAACTACCCCTCTGCGGAGGAAGAAGCCAAAATCCTTTCGATGCATGGCGGACAGGACAAGCTCGAGGACCGACTTCAAAACGAAGTCGAGACGGTCACAAATGACGAGGAGATCGCGACAATCGTCAAGGAAAATTCAGCCGTTCGTGTTGACCCGTCATTGGTCAATTACATCAACGAGATCGTTCGCAAGACAAGACAGTGGCAACATTTCCACATGGGTGCCTCGCCGCGTGCGGGAATCGCATTGATGCAGGGTGCCAGAACACTTGCTGCGTTTTACGGGCGAGACTTTGCCGTGCCCGATGACGTTGTTCAGATCGCGCTTCCCACATTGCGTCACCGGGTCGGGTTGACCGCGGAAGCGGAAGTCGAGGGGCAGGACGTCAACCACTTGCTCAACGAACTGATCCGATCCATTGAAGTTCCACGGATCCAATAATTCGAAAGCCTCATGTTTGATCCGCGCATCATCATCGCCTACTTCTTTCAAACACCGGTACTGTGGTTGCTTTTGCTTCCGCTTCCGATGATTTTGTCTGCATGGCGTTTTCGGATATTCCCAAGTCGCTGGTTGCTCGCGTTGGCCGCCTTACCTGCAGCCCTGTCGATGCTAATCGCCCTGGATGGGACGCTACTCTGGTTCCTGTTGCTGATTGACCTTGGCATTGCCACCGTCGCGTTTCTTGATTGGCTTGTTTTGCCCAAAAGAAACTCGTTTGAAGCAAACCGAACGGCTCTCAAAATCGCATCCATTGGTAAAACTCATGAAGTCGAGATGGTGCTGTCCAATTTGAATCGATGGAGTTATTCGATCGACGTTCGTGACGATCTCCCAGAAGAGTTCGCACCCGATCGCGAAGAGTTTACCGTCAGGCTGAAGGGGAAGAGCCGATCGATTTGCCGTTACCATTTCACCAGTAATAAACGAGGCAAATTCTTTCTCAAGCATTTTTTCCTTCGCGTTCGCAGTCGTCTGCGTCTATGGAACGGATACTTTGAACCGAAAGCAGAAACCGAAATCAATGTTTTCCCCGACCTCAAGCAGATTTCCGAATTCGAAATTCTCGCCCGCACGAATCGACTGAGCCTGTTTGGAGTTCGTAAAACTCGCAAGATCGGTCAGGATCACGACTTCGAACGCCTCCGCGATTACAACAACGACGACAACTTCAAGAATATTGATTGGCGTACCACGGCGAGGCGCCAACGTTTGACCGTAAAGGATTTCCAGTCCAGTCAAAGCCAAAGTGTGATCTTCCTGTTGGATTGCGGTCGCATGATGACGAATCGCGCGGGCGATATCAGCTTGCTTGACCATTCGCTCAACGCCATGTTGATGCTGAGCTATGTCGCTTTGAAACGCGGTGACTCCGTCGGGCTCATTTGCTTCAGCGACCGAGTCCATAACTTTGTTCCCCCTCGCTCGGGCATGAAACAGATGAACCATCTTTTGCATGCCTCATTTGATCGGCATCCGCAAATGGTGGAATCGCGATACGACGAGGCCTTTCTGTACCTGCGGACGCACTGCCTGAAACGGTCGCTGGTTGTCGTGGTCACCAATTTGATTGATGAGATCAATGCGAATCAGGTCCAGGTCTATTTGAGTTCGCTGGTGGGTCGTCATTTACCGCTTGGCGTTTTGATGCGTGACCATCAGATTTTTGACTTATTGCACAAATCAAATCAGAGTGAGAACGCGCTTTTCGAAGCGTCCGCGGCGGCCGACGTCATTTCATGGCGAGCCCAAGTTCTCTCAGATCTTGAGCATCAAGGCGTGCTTTCGCTGGATGTTTTTCCGGAAGACCTGACTGCCGGACTTATCAACCGCTACCTCGAAATCAAAGCCAGGCATCTACTCTAGCCGAATTCAGATCCAGCGATCGAGAAGGTGGCATGCGGAATCAATTTGCGATTCTTTCAACATCGTCCGCACCTGATTTAACCAGTCGACCTGCGAAGGTCGAAAGGGCAGGGGAGCGTGGTCAGGGGGAATGACAGGCCAAAGCTTCATTGCGATCGTTTGAAGCAATTCATCGATCCCGGTTTTCTGAGTTGCCGAAGTGGAGATTTCCGCCAAATTGGTTTCACGCGTTTGCTCTACCAAGTCCACTTTGTTGAGAACGCGTATCCGCCTGGATGCCGGAAGAGAATCCAGAAAAGCGGTGGTCTCGGCGTCCAGATCGTTCTCTTCATCGATGGCGGAAGTCACTTGAACGACTAGATCTGCCTCACTCGCGGCGGTTCGAGCCATTTGAATTCCTTGCAATTCGAGTTCCCCAGCGCCCTGTCTCATACCCGCGGTATCAGAGATCACGACGGGAAAACCATCCATGGCAGCAGCGACTTGAATCACATCTCGCGTGGTTCCGGGCTGATCAAACACGATGGTACGCTCATAACCGGCGATGGAATTGATCAAACTACTTTTGCCCACGTTGGGCGGTCCGGCGACGACTATTTTCCAGGGTTGTACCAGGTGAATGCCAAACTCGGAATGAGCCAACAGGGTGTCGATGGCATCGATGGCCTGGCCGACTTGATCGCTGGAAACGAGCGCTCGCAAACGCTTGATCTCAGTCGATAGGGAGCCATGGACCTGAGCCAAAAGATACTTGGCACTTCGTTTGGTTTTTGCTCGTCCCAGGGCCTCCATTGCCTGGGAATGCAAACTTTCTTGGCCTTGATTTGAATTGAGCTCCCTCCACCCGATTTCGGGAATTCCCGATTGAACCAGGCAACTCATGACCTTTCGCCAGGCCAGTCGTCCACCGTGGCAGTGGATCTCAATCTCACTTTCTGACCTACGACAAACGACCAGTTCTTCGCCTTTTTCTGCACCGACTTTCCACTCCCCAAAAACGATCCGATCAATGGCGAACTCATTGAGCGGAGCATGCCTGGCCGAAACAAAGTACTCATCAACGATTTCGACGATGTTGGGTGCGGCGGCAACAATGACCGCGATCGCGGATCTTCCTTCAGGTGTGACGCGACACGCATACTTTCCGGTTGGTCCGTGGGATTCTTGGCGAATGGAGTCACTTTGAGACATCCGCAAATTCCTAGTCCGAGTTCATGGATTTTGCAGCCAGTCGAATTCCGTGCAGGACCAGGTCATCACGAAAAATCCATTCGGAAGGCGAAAAGGATTCAATGAAGGGTGCACCTCCGCCGGTCAGCCACACTTCGGTTTCGATTTCAATCGAAGTTTGCTGTCGAGCGATCAATTCCTTGACGCCGCCGACAAGCGAAAAGATGGCGCCGCCTTTCAGGGCTTCGACGGTGTTCTTCCCGATCGCATTCAGATCATCCCCAAGTTCCAGCTGGGTAATGTCGGGAAGCGCATCCGTCTGTTCACTAAGTTCCTGAAGTGCTTTAACCGGGCCGATAAAAATAGCCCCGCCCTGAAAGCAACCATGAGCATCGACCAGATCCACCGTCACGGCCGTGCCGATGTCGACAACCGTCAATGGTCCATTCCTGGCTTTGGATTTGGCATAGTCCCAGGCGCCAGCGGCGGCGCAAAATCGGTCTATCCCAGTCTTTTCGGGATAGTCGAGATTCGAATCGATGGGCACATCCGAGTACCGGACTTCAAAAATTCGATCCTGCTTTCTTTCCTTGCGAATGGCGGCTCTGAGATTCTCAAAACCTGGCTTGCTTACACTTGAAACAAACCAATCCCGGGGCGAGTCATTCAAGAATTCAAGTTGAATCGGGTCGCGCCAGCGATCCCGACGCCGAAATTGCCATTCACTTTTGCCTAACTCGAAGCCAGCAAGTTTGACCCAACTGTTTCCGATATCCGCCGCTATCGCGTTCGCAGAGTCCATCATGCATCCTGTTGAAACTCGTTGATTTTCTTGGCGATGGCTTGAATCAACTGGGGCAAACCCTGCCCCGTCACAGCAGAAATTCTCAAGACGGGCTTATCCGCAGCTTGCTCAACCAGCCCCGCAATCTCCTCGGCCTCCGGCAACTCGCATTTGGTAACCGCAAGAATCTCTGGGCGATTTGCCAGGGACTGACTGTACTGCTCCAACTCATTTCGGATGGTCCGGTAATTGGCAACGGGATCGGAGCCGTCCATCGGCATGGGTTCGACCAGGTGCACCACGATTCCTGCTCGCTCGATATGCTTCAGGAAATCATGCCCCAATCCGATTCCCTCGTGGGCACCTTCGATCAAACCGGGAATATCTGCCATCACGAAAGAATGGTCCAGATCGATTTGGACGCGGCCGAGGTTGGGGAACTTGGTGGTGAAGGGATAATTCGCGATCTCGGGCCTGGCTGCTGAAAGCCGAGAAAGCAGCGTGCTTTTTCCGGCATTTGGCAATCCCACAAGCCCGACGTCCGCGATCACCTTCAGTTCCAGAATCAGGTATCGATGTTCGCCATCTCCGCCGGGCGTCCATTGTCGCGGTGCCTGGTTGGTCGACGATTTGTAGTGGGCGTTTCCTTTCCCGCCTTTTCCGCCTTTGGCGGCGACAAATTGCTCGCCGTTCTCGGCAAGGTCTTTCATCACGAAGTCGTTTTCGGCGTCCATGACAATCGTGCCCGGTGGAACCAGGATCACACGATCTTCTCCACGTCGCCCTTGCTGATTTTTTCCGCTTCCGTGTTTTCCGCGATCGGCTTTCCATTGTTTGCGATGGGAAACGTAAACGAGCGAATCGACTCCCGACTCCGCACGGATGATGATATTCCCGCCGTCTCCGCCATCGCCGCCATCGGGTCCGCCTTTGGGAATGTATCGCTCACGCCGGAAACTCATGCATCCATCACCGCCCTTGCCGGCGAGCACTTCGATTTTTACACGATCCACAAACATGATGGCGTTACCTTGCCCAACAAAAAAAGGATGCCCTCGGCATCCTCTGAGACTTGATTCAAGATGTCAACTTTTTGACGAGGTTCGCTGCGATGAATCCATTTCCAGGATCGGCTTTTGAAAACGACTGCGATTGCCTTCAAGCAAACCAAAATCGGAGACCACCAAATCGTAGCTTCTTGCCAAATCGATGGCAGGTGAACCGATCCGCGTGGTTATGCGGTTCCGACAACGTTGACGCGTCGTCCGTTTCGATCAAATGAGACAACGCCGTCGGTCAATGCGAACAAGGTGTAGTCTTTGCCTTGGCCAACATTCTTGCCAGCGTGAAACTTGTTGCCGACCTGACGAATAATGATGTTTCCTGCAACGACCTGCTCGCCACCAAATTTCTTGACGCCTCGTCGTTGGGCATTCGAATCGCGACCATTGCGGCTCGAACCCTGACCTTTTTTATGAGCCATTTGGATATTCCTATCGGTATTCGATCTGTATTTCGATTGAAAGATTATCGGAATCCCGACCGCTCGGATGCGAACGGGAATCGCGAATTTTACCGATAAATCCAGAGATGATCAAGGCTTTTGATGAATCGAATTCCCTTCTGATCCTTTTCCCAATACTGTGGCTCGAAGCGGATTTCGAAGTCCTTTTGCTGGCCACCAACGTTTGCGGAGAACTCCCAGACGGCATTTTCCGCCTTCATGGTCAATCGTGGAGTTCCGGCGTCAATTCCTGCATCAGCCACGGCTTTTGCGAGTTTTTCGGTCATCGAACCACTGTTGAGCACGGGAATCGACTTGGACTTGAAGTCCTGCATGTCGACCTCGGCATCCGCCTCGGTCACCAGAGCATAGCGGTCGTTCTTCTTGTCAAATTCGTAAACGCGAAGCAGCGGGCCAGGGAGGTTGTAAAACCGGGTGATGTTGACCTGTTCTTGCTGGTTATCAACCAGGGGAATTCCGTAATCGATCTTGTCGGACTTTTCACGGCGAGTATCACCGGGACGCCAGAAGTTCAATTGAAGGGTCTTGCGTCGAAGGCTGACTTCGCCGGAAACCGATTTTTCAATTCGATAGGCGTTGGTCAAACCGGAAACCGAAACCGAAACGTAGTCGATGTTTGGGTTCACACCGGTGAAGACGGCAACGCCCCAAACACCACCGCCGTTTTCGCTTTTCTCAACTTCAAGCTTCACTCGAGAAACTTCAACCGAGTCCAGAAGCTCACGGTTTGGATCTTCTTCATTCTGAATTTCATCAACGACCGTCGGCAAAATGCCGTCCAGATACTGGACTTTTGAGTACTGTTTTGTGCTGCCATCCTGAACCCAACCTTGCAAAACAAACTTGGGGAAAAATCGGTTGGGCAAAAGCGATTCTTTGACGTTCCCTTTATCCTGTTCCAACTCGTGGTCGACGGCTCCCGTTTTGGGGTCGCGAATACTGCGATAGGTGACGGTCTTTCCAACATTTCGAACGCGGTAAACCAGGTACCAGACGTTCTGTCGAACTGGTCCCTTCGCAGTCGGAATCATCGCTTCCATCTGGCGAAGATTGAGGAACTGGAACTCAAGTTGCCAAGTTCCTTTGAACAGGAAAATGCTCTCGGACTGCTTGTACAGCGTCTCCGCCGAAGGTCGCTTGGAAAGGCTGTATTCCTTGGCGTTCACATTGGGCAACTTCATCGGAATCGTGTGAGTGTCGCGAATTTCGATGACAGGTTTGATCGTTTTCACGATTCCCTTTGCGAATTTTCGGGGCTGCTGATTCTGGGCATCCGTCGAATTGGCAAACCCAAGCAGCGAAAACGCAACAAAGGTTACAGCAAGGATTCGTGGAGTAGAAATGCAAAAATAGCGCGACGACATTACCGACTCTCTGCGTCTTGTGATTTCAGATAAAATTTGCCTAAAGTCCTAGGTTTCAAGTATAGTTGCGGCTTAGAAAATGGGTCAAGTTTTGACTCGGCAAAGGGCAAAGTTTGCCGGAATGGCCGCCTGACAGCGGAATTTTCAGCTTTTGCGGGTAATTCGGACTTCGATTTGTTCCGATTCGAGAAAAATCGCCCACCGAATGGATTCGCCGTCGCACTGAAACAGGCATATTCGATTCGGGCAACACCCGATGATACTGGTGATTCAACCGCCATTTTTGCGGGTGCAATGACGAATCGCTTCCAATCTTCCAGTAACTTTTGATCGCCAATGACGAACCGGACCTGGGAATGTGAAGGCTGTGGTGCTCCCGTCGAACACGGGAAAGCCCAATTTCTTCAATGCCCATTTTGCGGCCGTCAATTCAAGAATCCCGATCCCGCCCAACCCTCGCAACCAAAAACCCAACCGCCCAAGCAACCGGCGCATCAGAATCAGGCGGCGCCGGTCACACCCAAACCAAAGATCGAGCCCGGTCGCAAACGTCAAGACGCCTGGCCCATCCTTTTCGTATTCGCTTGGGTCTTCGGCCCATTCGTGATCCTTGGCATGTTCTGTATGTGCTGTTTTTTCTCCGCCGCGTTAACGCCCACCAACCGCTCAGCAGATTCATCGAGCAACGATGACCATTTCAAAGACGCGGTGAATAGGGTCTCCAAAAAATGCAAGGCCGAAGGCAAGGCTATCGACGATCGGTCGGCGTTCGAACTCATCGCATCAGAAAACCTATGCGACCGATGGGGGAGGTTAGTCGTCTATCGAAAAATCGATGGCCAAACCTATGAGCTTTCAAGTTTTGGAAAAGACGGAATCCCTGGGACTCCCGATGACCATGCAACTCAGATAACCGTCGCGCTCAACGACTCGAAGCCGGGCTCAATTCCAAGCGAAAGCGACTAGCACCAATATGCGAACGAGCGTCGACTAAAAGATGCCGTCGCCAAAATCCTTCTTGCCACCCTCGGCCGAACCATCCGCTTGAGAATCACTTGATTGAGCATCCTGGCCATGCGACCGAGTTTCATGCGGTCCCGCTTCACGGGATTGGGGTTCATCAATTCGAATGGACCGCTGCGGCCCACGATTCCCCACATCATAAGCATCGTCGTAGTTGGAAACGTAACCGGGTTGCTTGGCCCGGTCTTTTTCAAGTTCGAACTCGCGAAGCACGTGCTCTTGAATCATTTCGCGGCACTGAGGATTTACGGGATGCGCGATATCCGCATAGAGCTTCGCTCGGCCATGGCCGTCCATTGCAACCTGGTCTTGTTTGATCCGCGTTCCGCACTGATTGCAGTACCTGGCTTTCAAGTGGTTCTTCGAACGGCACTTGGGACAGTGCCCTGAAAGCTTGCGACTGGGCATCGCGACGAATGGACCATTGTTGCCATCGATTATCTTTAGGTCGCGGACAACAAAGCAGTCATCGAACGTGATGCTGCAGAAGGCGCGTAACCGATCATCGGAATCTTCCATCAACTTGATGCGAACTTCGGTGATTTGCACGCTTGAACTCCCTTCAATTCGTTGGGATTCTACTCGAATTCAAGACCCGCGAGGAGCCAAGGTTCGACCAACAAAGACAAAGTTTGTTGGAAGTCGAGATGACAAACGTTTCGCAGCACGAAGGGCAGTTTTGTGGTTTGCGAAAACTCCAAAATAACTCGTTCCACTCCCCGACATCTGATGCCCCAAACTACCAAGTTGTGAAAATTGGTAGTCCAGTTTTTCAATCCAGTTGGTTAGGGGGCGAGCAAAATCCTCTAGTCGATTCCTTAACTTTCTGCCGGTATTGTAAGCATCTCCGTCCATAAGGCTATTCTGTAGTTCCTTCGAATCGGAAACTTCTTGCGGTATTTTGCAATTCCCATAGACTTTCGCGGTCGAAAGTCCCACGGGCGGCTTGCAAATCACAACATCGAACGTCGTGTTAATTCGCAAAGGCGCAACAAATTCACCTCTTCCCGTGCAAACGGCCGGTTGATTTTTCAAAAAAAACGGGACGTCGCTACCAAGCTGTTCTGCCAGTTTCTGCAAATCGTCTCCACTCATTTTCACTTCGAGCAGCCGATTCAATGCAACCAGTGTCGTAGCCGCATCGCTGGAAGCTCCTCCGAGACCCGCCTCGGCGGGAATCCTTTTCGTCAATTCAATCGATACGCCGTTCTGTCGACCGGCGCGATCAAGGATCAATTGAGCTGCCCGATGGACAAGATTTTTCTCACCCCAAAAATCACCCAACCCATCGGAAGCTTTGCTCACATGCTGTTGGTAGTTCCTGGGTAGATGAAAACGACCCGAAAGACGAACGATGGGCTCGTCAATTTTGGAAAACCTCAACGAATCGTAAAGAGAAACCGGTAGCATGACGGTTTCCAGTTCGTGAAATCCGTCGTCACGACGCTTGATCAACTCCAAAAAAAAGTTGAGCTTGGCGGGGGCATGAACCAGCAAGAATCACCTGATAAGTCGGCTACATTGATTTCGGTTTTTTGCCGGAAGTCGATTCAGACGGGTCTCCAGCAGCGGCACCGATTTTAGCAACTCCCATGGTGATCGCCATTCCCAAAACAACGAGTCCAAAGCTACCCGCAATCTGCATCGTGTTCGGAACAAATCGTGCCGTCGGCCAATCCATCGGCTCAAATTCGTCTTTATTTTCCTCGGTAACCATTCGGCCTTTGACGACCGTTTCACCGACAATTGGCTCGACCGCCATTTGAAATGGCCAGAGTCCAATCACCGACCCTAGAAGCAACCCGATCAAGACACCCAGCGTCGCCGGCTTGTATCGTTTCATCAGCCACTTGAGCAGGTTGCTGACTGCAACAATGCCAACCACGACGCCAATGCCGACCGGAAGCATGACTTGCAATGCTGGCTCCATCGCTGCCGACAAGTCGCGATCCGAAAGGGCGTCTTTGAATTGAGATATTCCGTCAAGAATCGGCACATATTGTTTTAAAAGAAGCAACAGGTATCCACCGGAAACGCCCGGCAAAATCATCGCACTGGCGCCGGCGAGGCCCGCGACCGTCAACATGAAGAAATTGGATTCGGATGGAACCGCTGCGGAATCGCTTTGCAGCATCGCAAGCCCAAGCATTGCCAGAAACGAACTGCAGGCTCCAATGATGACCGGTTTGCTGACTGGCTTGGCCAGTTGATAAACCAAAGGAATGCCGCCGAGCGTGAGCCCGATAAACAAGCTGTACATCACCCATCGATGATGGACAACGAGCTCTTTGAGAACACCCGCAAATGCCACAATCCCGATCAGCGCGGAAACCGCGACCGAACAAAGCACGATCAAAGAATGCAAACGAAAACGAAAGGTTGTGACTTCTGCAATCGCGTTCACGAACTTGGGATAGATTCCCGCGGCCAGCAACATCGTCCCGCCACTAATGCCGGGAACCAAGTTTGCCAGACCCATCAAGATGCCACCGAACGCGCTCCGGCCAATGGTCATCGGGATCGAACCGACTGATTCCTGTGATTCTTCCGCGTTTGCTTTTTTCAATCCAGAACTCTGAGTTTTGGTGATTGCGTTCATTGCTTGCCCGCATTTTGGTAGCGACGCACGATCTATCGCAAGTGCAGAATTGCGAGCTACCAAGCCAGAAGTTGGGAGTCAATTTCCAGGTCGCGGCCTACCTGCGCATCGTTTCGACAATGCAAATGACAGGTAAGAATAGGTTGATCAGGCGAAAAAGGGGTATCCAGTTCCAAGTTTTGAACGGAATAAGAAGGCAAGGCCGGCATAACCGGCCCGATCGAACGTGGAATCCACCCGACCCCAAAACGGATGCAAGAAGTCGCAGCAACGACTAAAAATAGCTGAGCGACGCCGTTTCGTTCGAATCGATCTGAAAGACCTTATCAAGATTTGTCAGCTTGAAGACTTCCATCAAATTCTTGTTGATGCAGCAAAAACGCAGCGGCTTGTTTGCGGCACCACACTTTTTGTTCAGCAAAACGAGCTTCCCGATCATTGCCGAAGACATGAATTCCACTTTTTCAAAGTTGAGAATCAAATTCTTTACCGAATCATCCTGAGTCAACGCGATTAGCTCATCGCCCAGGTTTTGGATCAACAACTCGTCAAGAATCCGATCATTTTCGAAACTTACGATGTTGACGGCACCCTCGGTTCTTTTGACTAACGACACTTTGACTTCCTTTGAAAAGAATGGCTCATGGAATCTGGCCCATCATTTTAGACCCCGACGCTCGGCTTTGTAAAGAATTCAAAGGGGTTGAAAGCGCCGGTCCCTTGTAACTTTTGTATTTCCTTAGTCTTGCTTCGGCTTGCGAATGATCTCCGGATTGGGGAACCCTCGAAACCGGGGATACTCGACAATCACCAGACGTTCTCGCCGCTTGGCCTCAATCAGATCGTCAATTTCATCTTTGCAAACGATCCAGCCCCGACAATTGACGCTGCCGCACAAACAGGGAATCGCCGATTCCGATCCCCAGGCATAGTCGATTGTGATTTCCTCACCGGGGTAGATGGTCGTGGTGACATACAATCCCAACTGTTCTTCCAACTCGTTTCCATCTTCATCTTCTTGAGAAAGCAGGCAACAATTCGGTTCGCAACTGTGATTGATGAACCGGAAAGGCGCGTCCGGCTCGAGGCTCAACTCGGGTCCCATCTCGATGCAAAAACATGAATCGTAGTCCGGATCGTCGATTAAGGTGCCCGTCAAAAGCGCAATCGTATCGCCGACTTCGAATTTTCGTTTGGCGAAGACGCCCTTTCCCACCGCCGTCTCTTGAAGATATAAAATCTCTTCAAGCTCAGACGGATCCTTCGCAATCAAGAATTCCATTTTGTTTGAGGACGCATGTCCCGACAATCGATTTTTATTTTTGAATGGTTCTGCTGCCAACCACAACCCGTCGAGGCAGTGAACGGCACGAACCGCCCAACCGACAAGGAGGCGCGGAAGGCCTTGGCGAAGGAAGGCGCCGAGATGCTTCTCGCGATTCTCCAAGGCATCAACTCTAACAGAAATTTTGAGCTACACACACTTGGTGACGAAGAACTTGCTGCCCGGTTGCCCAAAGGCGTTCGAGTCCACCCCTTGTCGCCGGGAACCCCGACGACCAAAAACGTTCGCGCCGTCGCGGAATTGTGCGATTTCTCGATTATCATCGCACCAGAATTGGATGGCAACTTGTGGAATCTAGCCAATGAAGTTGCTGAAACGAATTGCCAACTTCTCTCTCCCGACCCACGGTTTATCGGTTTGACGGCCGACAAGCTCGCGCTCGCCCGCCACCTCAAGGAAACCCATGTTGGAACACCGGCCACCTTTCTCCTGAGAGATTTCAACAGTCGATGTCGCGAGTTGGACGATTCGGTGATTGTTAAACCGCGCCACGGAGCCGGCTCCCAATCCACGTTCGTTTTTCCCGATGCGAAAAACGGGCGACCGTTGATCGATCGGCTGAAAGACCCGGACCAGTACATCGTTCAATCTTTCCTTGAAGGAATCTCCATCAGCGTCTCGGTTCTTTGTGGTGGAAACGAAGTTGCGCCGATTTTTCTGCCGCCTACCCAACAGATCTTCCATGCGCATCTACCTTCCTTTGATGGCAACTCATTTCAGCACGGGAGTTTTTCCCATGCCAACCCGTTGCCCCAGAAAGAATTAGCCGATCGCGCCCTTCAACTTGCGAACGAAGCAATCCACGCCCTCCCCCCGACGCGGGGCATCGTTGGCATCGATATGATCCTGAGCCCGGATTCAATGCCTGCGGAAGAAACGGCAAACCGACTTCATGATTGCGTCATCGAGGTCAATCCGCGAATGACTTCGTCCGTCCCATTTGTCGCGAAGTATCTCCGGCCCAATCTGTTCGCCGACATGATCGAGCAGGCGCTGCCTTCACAGAAGTCATGCCGGCCAACTAAATCTGATTCAGGTTCATCAGGATAAGGGCGACAAGTTTGGCACGTTCCTCCAGGCTCTCGGCAATCAAATACTCGTCGGTTGAGTGAATGTCTCCGCCGCGCGGCCCCAACGTATCGATGTTGGGCAAGCCGGCTGCCAAGAATTTGTTTCCATCACTCGCGCCGCCCGTGCCTTGCCATTTGACTTCCAGGGAAAACGCGTCGCCACAACGTTCGATCAATCGTTGCAGTTCCTGAGTTTTGACATCCAGTTCTTTTGGCGGCGAACTGAAATCACCAAATCGTTCAATCTCGACTTCGTGTTTTGCGGCGACCTTTTCGGCAATTTGGTCAAAGTTCGCCGTCACCTGGCCCTGATCTACCAGCGACTTGATCCGCACATTGACGCGACCGATCGCCAACTCGGGCACCATGTTCAAAGGCCCACCTCCCTCGACTCGGCCAACGTTGTAGGTAACATCCGGGCTTCCGTTCAAATCATGGATTTCGCAAAGCATCTCGGAAAGCGCGACGATCGCGTTGCGGCCATCCTCGAAAGCCCGCCCCGAATGCGCAGACGTGCCACGGACCACGAAATCAAAATTCCCCGTTCCTTTCCGCCACGAAACCAAGGTTCCATCGGGCAACGTCGGTTCAAAAAGGAGTCCCCAATCCGCTTGCTCAGCTCGCTGCCGTAAAAAATCATGACTGGAGGGCGACCCCAATTCTTCATCTGGGTTGATGATGACTTCCCAGCCAATTTTCGATGCGACGGATGAATTCTCCAATGCGAGCAACGCATAAAGCATGACCAAAAGTCCACCTTTCGCGTCAGCGACTCCCGGCCCATTGATTCGTCCATCCTCCAACGTTCGGCACTTTTGAAATACATGAGTCGGTTGGTAAACCGTATCCATGTGAATGCAGAGCAAAGCTCGGGGATGTTGTTCCGGCCGTTTCACGAAATGCAAAGCCGAACCGAGCGGTTCCAATTCTTTTTCGCCACGAGCGTTGATCGATTCGCGTGGAGGCAGTGCAACTTCCTGAAATTCCGCGCCGAGCTCACTGTACCAATGGACTAACTTCTCGGAAACGCTTGCGATTCCTTCCAGGTTTCCAGTGCCGGAGTTGATATCACAAAGCTCAATGACCCGGGCCAGAATCTCATCGTTCCGACCGTTGAGATAATCTGTTTCATCGAGATGTTGAATTTCCATCGTCATTCCTGGGTTGTGACAATCGGATTCGCCCGAATCGCGGCGAACCAATTTCACGCTGGTTAAATTCTGGCTACCGAGCTTCCGCTGGTCCGACGGATTACTTTTTTCATTTCCAGAATACTGATCGTAGACAATACCCGATTCGCAGGAAGCTGGGTGCGGTCAATTACCACATCGATTTGGGTCGGCTCCGGGTCGATTGCCTGGAGTATTTTCTTTTCCTGCTGATTGAGTTGCATTTCTGCCGGATGCCGGATGGACTCGCCTTCCAGGTTTTCGATGGGTCCCTGCAGCGGGCCCAGTTCCTCCAGGACATCGTCCACCGTTTCGACCAACTTGGCGCCATCGCGGATCAGCTGATGGCAACCGCGTGAATTGCGACTATCGATCCGCCCGGGAATCGCAAAGACCTCGCGGTTTTGCTCGACCGCCAATCGGGCCGAGATTAACGCGCCACTTCGCTGTGCCGCTTCCACCACGATAACACCCAACGACATGCCAGTGACGATTCGATTGCGCTGGGGAAACGCTCCGCTTTTGGGCGGATGATTCGAACTCAGTTCACTAACCACGGCTCCCTGGTTACTGATTTCATTGGCCAGTTCCTTATGTTCCGGCGGATAGATATTCATCAATCCACTGCCCAGAACCGCGATCGTTCTCCCTCCGGCTTGCAGTGCTGCCTTATGGGCAGCCGCATCAACGCCCCGCGCGAGTCCGGACACGATCGTATAACCCGCGTTGGCCAATTCGCGGGCAAACCGTTCTGCCTGGGTGCGCCCATAAAGAGTCGAGTGCCGGGTTCCGACGATCGCGATTGCCAACTCGTCCTGCGGTATCAAGTTACCACGACAATAAAGAATGTTGGGAGGATCCGAAATGTTTTTCAATCGATGCGGGTAGTCATCGCTTGTCCTCAGGAAAAGACGCAAGCCCTGTTCGCGACAAAGCTCAAGTTCCGCTTGCCAAGGATTGTCCCGCTTCGCATTGATGATCGCGTCAATGATCTTGGGACCCAAACCGCGAATCTGTCGAAGCTCGTTGGCGGTGGCATTCAGTACGCGGGTCGGCGTGTTAAATCGCTCCAGCAGCAACTCAAACATTCGCGGGCCAACGCCCTGGACCATGCTTAGACAAACCGCGGCCGCACGTTCATCAAATCCCCCGGCAGACGACTTTGGCGAATCGCTCATCCCATCAATTCTCGCAGAGCCGAGAGGATTTCCGCGCTGGAAACGTCATGAACCAATTCCACGGAACCGATTCGATTCGGGAGGACCATGTTGATTTTTGAGTCGGAAGATTTCTTGTCACGCCCCATTGCTTCAACCAACAGGCCGGGTTCAACGTCTGGCATTGAGATTTGCAGGCCCAGCCTCTCAAAAAGAGCTTGTTGCCGACGAACAAATTCGTCATTCACGCGACCCAAACGCATGGATAGCTTTGCCGCGTAATCCATCCCGGTCGTGATCGCTTCCCCGTGAAGGAATTGGCCGTATCCCGCGGTGGCTTCAATCGCATGCCCAAGCGTATGCCCGTAATTCAAGATCGCGCGGCGTCCGGTCGTTTCTTTCTCGTCTTCGACGACGACCTGAGCTTTGAGGGAACAACAGCGGGCAATCAGTTTCCCAAGTGTATCCGAGTCACGGCGGGAAATCGCTTCCACATTTTCCTCAAGCCAGGAAAAGAAATCGGCGTCGAGGATGACGCCGTATTTGATGACTTCTGCCAATCCGGCTTTGTAGTTTCGTTCATCCAACGTGGTTAGGACTTGGGGATCGATAATGACGTGCTTCGGCTGCAAGAAAGCACCGACCAAGTTTTTACCCTTTGGAAGGTTGATACCCACTTTTCCACCAACGCTACTATCGACTTGGGCGAGCAACGAAGTCGGAATCTGAACATAGTCCAATCCACGCATGAAACTGGCTGCGACGAAGCCTGCCAAATCACCAACCACGCCGCCCCCCAACGCAACGACGACCGTTTGACGATCTACACCAAGCTCCAACATCTGTTGCCAAAGCCGATTCGCCACTTTAACCGATTTGGATGGCTCCCCATCCTCGACCGTCATCTTGTCGATTTGAATCGCGGAGGTTGTTTGAATTCGGTCCCCGTAAAACCTGCCAACGGTTTGATCGGTGATTACCAGGAAACGCCGCCGGTCCTTGAGCTCGGAGCCACTTTGAATCTGCTCAATGACACGGTCGATCAGCCCATTTTCGATCGCGATATCATATCGTCGCTGGCCCAACGGAACCGGGACGCGTTTGGCAAAGGGCAAGTCAAAGGCAGGTGGCTGGGACATAAGAAAACGTTTAAAAAAAGGGACCCGGTCCAATTTAGCAAATCCAAGGACATTTGACGCGTCCCTCTAGATTCGCTTTCCCCACTATGGAAACCAATTTCAACAATGGAAATCGTACTCGGTTCAAAAAACAAGAAGAAACTTTACGAAATGGATCTGTTATTGGGTCCGCTCGGGTTCACACTTCGCACGCTTGATGAGTTCCCCGAATCCGTTGATGTGGAAGAAACTGGTACAACTTTTCAGGAGAACGCGGCCCTCAAGGCAACCCAGCAAGCCAAGGCGATTCGCCGTTGGGTCATCGGCGAGGACAGTGGTCTAAGTGTCCAAGCGTTGGACGGCCGGCCGGGAGTCTATTCGGCTCGCTTCGCCGGCGAGGACGGGAACGACGAGGCCAACAATGACAAATTGCTTAGCGAGCTGCAGGATGTACCGGAATCCAATCGGCAGGCGTTCTATACGAGTCACATCGCATTGTCGGACCCGGAAGGCAACGTGCTGATCCATTGCGAGAACTATTGCCACGGAATGATTGGCTTGGAGCGACAAGGAAGTGCAGGATTCGGTTACGATCCTTTGTTTATCATCCCGGAATACAATCAAACTTTCGCGGAGCTTGGCGATTCGATCAAATCCGTGCTCAGCCATCGAGCTCGGGCGATCCGTATGTTCGCACCCAAATTGATGGCGGTCAAAAATTCACTTGTGCAGGATTGAGACTCGTTTGCTCTGGGCAATCGGGTTAAGTTGGATTCATGTTTATCGTTTTTGAAGGAACCGATGGGGCAGGCAAATCGACTCAGGTCGATCGGTTTGTGGATTGGCTCGAATCGCGTGGCCACCAGGTTCAACAGTGCGCCGACCCTGGCAGCACGAATTTGGGAAACGCAATCCGCTCAATCCTATTGAATCGCTCCGAACTGGATATTAGCAATCGCTCGGAAATGCTTTTGTTCATGGCAGCGCGCGCGCAGATGGTGGCGGAGACCATTGGTCCAGCGCTGAATGACGGCAAGATTGTTGTTTGCGACCGCTTTGTTTTGTCGACGGCCGTTTACCAGGGATACGCCGGGCAGATTCCCGTCGAGGAAATCTGGTCGGTGGGCAGTGTCGCAACCCACTCGCTGACTCCCGACTTGCAATTCGTACTCGATTTGCCAATCTCGGAATTGAGGGCGAGGCTGGGCGGCAACGAGGACCGAATGGAGTCGCGGCCCGATGAGTATTTTGAAAAAGTGATCAACGGTTATCGCGAAATCTCCGAACAGCTCGAGTCGGCCTTTTCGATTGACGCAACGCAATCCATGGATGCGGTTCACCAGCAAATCATCCTTATCGCGGAGGCTCGCGGACTGTGACAGAAATTGTCGGCCACGAAAAAATTCGCCAGCAATTTGAGCGGGCCATCGCCAATGGTCGTCTCGCAAGTTCGTTTTTGTTTGTCGGTCCAGCGGGAGTCGGGAAGTTTGCTTTCGCTCGTTCTCTAGCGCGCGATTTACTTTGCCAACAGCCGGTTGACGGGTTGAAAGCCTGTGGCACCTGCCCATCCTGCGCCCAAGTGGATGCATCGAGTCATCCTGACTTGATCGTCGTCAAGAAGCGGGCCGACAAGAACCGGCTGTTGATGGAGCAGTTTGTCGGTGAGGCAGACAAGCGGGGACAAAGCGGACTTTGCCATGACATTTCACTGCGTTCGTTTTCCGGTGGTCGAAAAATTGCCATCATTGATGACGCCGACTTTTTGAATCAGGAAAGCGCGAACGCGCTTCTGAAAACTTTAGAAGAGCCCCCCAAGGATTCGATCCTGATCCTGGTCGGAACGAGCGAACAAAGACAACTTCCGACGATTCGATCCCGCTGCCAGATCATTCGATTCGGCCGACTTAGCAATCAGCAGGTTGAGTCCATCCTGGCTGCCAACGAGCTGATTCCTGAAGGGCAAAATGCGACGGTCGCTGCTTGCTCCAATGGCAGTTTGCAAATGGCGATTCAGATCGGCTCCGCCGAGACAACGGATTTTCGAAAACAACTCCTCGAACAACTGGCTTCGCCAGAACCTTTTGAAAATCAGTTTTCCAAAACCATCTCGGACTTTGTCGACGCGGCTGGCAAAGACGCAGCGGTTCGCCGCGATCGCCTGAGGTTGGTTACCGAGTTTGCGATTTCTTTTTACCAGGCGGTGCTTGCGATTCGACTCGGCCAACCCCTGGACAGCGATGACGACTTGCGGACTGCGGTACAGTCCGCCGTCGAATCCGAGCGGCTGATGGATCTTGAGATCGCCGATTGCTTGGAGGCTTGCCTGGAAGTCCAGAATCAAATCATGGCCAATGCCAATCAGGCAACCATGATCGAGAACTGGCTGATCAACCTGGGTCGCTGCGCACGGGGCGAACGCGTTTTCGTCTCGAATTAGCCGATCGACTGCTGGGCAACGATTGACGGTCAAACGTCTGACTGCTCGTTGCCTTTAAGTTCAGCACCCCGTGCTAGCGCGGAAATTTTTTTTGAACCCGATTCTTTTGGGCTTCGTACCGTTTCTGCCTTGGGCCTATCTCTTAACGAAGCGAATTGAGGGAACAATTTCTTCGATCCCTATAACCGGACCCGCTCAGAATGAAATCGAAGATTTCAGGAAAACTCGCTCAACTCAATTTTCGCTGAATTTTACCTGTCTGTTACAACCTGATCCACATTTTTCGGATCGGTTCAGATTTTGGCTTTTTTTTCTTTGCCGAAATCGCTAACTGACCTAACTTTAACCGTCGCCGCTCGGACCACGCCGGGCCCTGCGCGCAATCCCCAGGATAGAAATTCGAACACAACGGATACTCAAAGCCCCCGTTTGCAAGAGAAAAATCATGTTTCGCACGAAGACAATTCTTTCGACGTTGATTCTCGGAATTAGCGCATCGATTTTCGTTCCGACCCAGGCTCAGGCCGGTCCACTTCTCGATTGGATTCTTGGCCGCCGGGCTCGACGAACCACTCAGCCTTGGTACGCGCAACCCGCTGGCGTTCCAAACGCGGGTGCGATCTCGGCAAGTTCCAACGGCTGCCTTCAACCGGGAGTCTGCCAGGTCAATTGCTACAAAAATTGCCAGCGAACCGTTGTCAATTATGTTCCGCAAACCTGCTACCGCACGCAGTGGAATCGCATTCCCGTTACCCAATACCGTCCGGTTACAAACAGTGACCCGAATACGGGATGCTCGGTGACTTGCATGCGACCTTGCACCACTTACACGTGGCAAATGCAACGCGTGCCATATACGACCTACCGACCGGTTTACCGAACGCAAACTTATCGAGTGCCGGTCACCTATTACACGAACGATTGCGGCAACGCCAACCCTTCCTGTTCGACTTGCACGAGTTGCAACACGAATCCAAACGTTTCGGGGCCGGCATTCAGCAACCAGCCAACTCCCGCGACTCCCCAGAATGGTGTCAACACTTCGCAGAATTACTACGCTCAGCCAGGTTACTACAACGTGGGCGCGGGAAATGCGGCTGACACCACTCCAATGATCAATCCGACTGAAAATCAACGTCCTTCCATGCAGCAGTCAACACCACCCGATACTTCGGGCCTGATGGATGTACCCGATCTCAAGTCATCTCCAATTGATTTCCAGAACCCAACCAACGCCAATCCAATCGAGATTCCCGATGGCAATCTTGATATTGAACAGCCGGCTTTGATTGGGGCGGACAAGCAAGCCAATTCGTTACTTCACCAGAAATGGGAATACAGTCCCGTGCGACTTGCCAGTCACGCTGAACCGGTTGAAGTTCGCAAAACGCCACGCGAATTCAACGGCCAGTTGAAAGTCGTTGAAAAGGCTCCACAAGCCAACGCGATCTGGCGAGCGAAGTAACTCTTTTCCGATCAGACTCGAAAGCCGTCCACCTGGACGGCTTTTTTTGTGCGCACTGCGTAGCCCAACAAGCTGCCGTCGAACACCGCAACCAAGCAGTTCCTCGAGGACAATCACGGTTAGGTCGCTTGCAAACGCGAGATACCAAGCGGTAAAAAGGAGGCACGATCAATTTGGATTTCGCAGTTTCACACTTGAACGATGCCCGCGAATTTAACTCAACAATACCGAAAAGCGGAACAAGCCTACCGCCAGGCGACCACTCCGCAGGAAGAGCTCGATTGCCTGCAAACCATGCTGGTCGAGTTGCCCAAACACAAGGGCACGGACAAGATGCAGGCGGAGCTCAAACAAAAGATCAGCAAAGTCAAAAAGGAGATTTCCGATTCTGGGAAGTCCGGCGGAAAAAAACCCGGTTTCCGACTTCCCAAGCAGGGCGCGGGGCGGGCGGTCATCATCGGCTCACCGAATTGCGGCAAGAGTCAATTGCTGGCAACGCTGACCAACGCCAGTCCGGTGATCGCCGACTATCCCTTCACGACGACACAACCGCTTCCCGGAATGATGCTTTGGGAAGACGTGCCGATTCAGCTGGTCGATACGCCGCCCATTACCCAGGAGGTTTACGATCCAGTAAACCAGAACCTCATTCGTGGAGCGGATGTTGTCATTCTGATGTTGGACCTTGGTTCGGACGACGGGGTTCAACTCTTCAATGACGTCCTTCAGAAAATTGGGGATAAGAAGACTCGATTGGGTAAAGAAACCTGCCTGGACGAGGACGACATTGGCGTTGCCTACACGGCAACCCTTTTGGCAATTAACAAGTGCGACTTGCCCGAGGCAGCCGACCGCCTGGAATTCTTCCGCGAATTTATGGACGTGGACTTTGAGGAGTTTCAAATATCCGCAACCAACGAGGAAAGTCTGGAGGCCCTGCGAACCCGAATCTACGAGCAACTGGATGTCGTTCGGGTTTACACAAAAATGCCTCACAAAAAAGAAGCGGACTTTGATAAACCGTTTACTATCCGCCGCGGCGGTACGCTCGCGGATGTTGCCGAGCTGATTCACAAAGACTTCGCCAAAAATCTGAAATCCGCGAGAGTCTGGGGTTCCGAGGTTCACGATGGAACGCCCGTTAAGGGTGATTACATTCTCCACGACAAGGACATCGTGGAAATCAACATTTGAATAACAAGGTTGTCAAACAAGGTTGTCAAATATGGCATCGCTCGAACAGATCGCAGAGCAAATTCGAAACGCGGATCAAACAGGAAACTTGATTGCTCCGATTCGGGACAAGATTCCCGAAGGCAGCGTAGATACGGCCTACGAAATCCAATCGCTCAACACCCGCCATCATGTTGAGAACGGCAGAAAAATTGTCGGACGGAAAATCGGGCTCACGTCCCCGGCGGTACAAAAACAGCTTGGTGTGGACGAACCGGACTTTGGCATTCTTTACCAGGACATGCAGTTTACCGATGGCGATACCATCCCCTGGCCGCGACTTCATCAACCGAAAATCGAATCGGAGATTGCCGTTTTTGTGGCAAAGGATTTGCCCGAACGTCCGATCGACGTTGATGAGCTGCATTCCTATCTCGACTTCGCTGTTGCTTCGCTGGAAATCCCTGGCAGCCGAATTGCCAACTGGGATATTAACATTTGCGATACGGTTGCTGACAACGCATCCAGCGGCGTCTACGCGTTGGGCAAAGAAAAAAAGACGATCGACTCGATTGATTGGAAACTTTGCGGAATGGTCATTCGCCACCGGGGTGAGCCGGTTTCCACGGGATGTGGAGCTGCCTGCCTGGGAAGTCCGTTGATTGCTGCGACTTGGCTCGTCAACAAGATGCTTGACTATCAAATGCCCTTAAAAGCGGGTGATGTGATTCTAACGGGCGCGCTTGGCCCGATGGTCAACGTTCAGCCTGGCCAAAGTTACGAGACGGAAATCAATGGTGTCGGGTCGCTTTCAGTCCACGTCTCGGAGTCCGAACCAAATGGGTAAAACGCCTGTTGCGATCATCGGTTCGGGAAACATTGGAACCGATCTTTTGATGAAAATCTCCGGCCGGTCGGAAACACTAGAAGTCGTTGCCTTTGTAGGAATCGATCCGGAATCGGAGGGCCTGAAACGCGCCGCCGAAATGGGTGTGCCGATATGCGCAACCGGAATTGAGGGTTTGATTGAAATGCCCAAATTCGATTCCATCGCGATTGCTTTTGACGCAACCAGTGCCGGAGCCCATCGGAAACACCACGAATCGATGCGGGCGCACGGTAAGAAAATTCTTGATTTGACGCCCGCCGCCATCGGGCCTTACGTCGTGCCCACCGTCAACCTTTCCCAGCACCTGGACGTCGACAATGTGAATCTTGTGACCTGTGGAGGCCAAGCCACGATCCCGATGGTTCACGCGGTCAACCGAATGGCTCCCGTTTCCTACGCTGAGATTGTCGCTTCGATTTCTTCACGTTCGGCCGGACCGGGGACTCGCGCAAATATTGATGAGTTCACGCAAACCACTGCTCGCGGACTCGAGACAGTTGGCGGCGCGAAATCGGGAAAGGCCATTATTGTCCTCAACCCGGCTTCGCCCCCAATCCTGATGCGAAACACCGTATTCTGCTTTGTCGAAGGCGAACCTGATACAAAGGCCATTCGACAGAGCATTTCCGAAATGGAACAGGCCGTTCAAGATTATGTTCCCGGGTACCGATTGAAGCAGGAAGTTCAGTTTGATTCGATCAACGCCGGAAACTTACCGGAAACCGTTTCTGGTTCGAGAGGTTGCAAGGTTACCATCTACCTGGAAGTCGAAGGGGCGGGGGATTTTCTGCCTGCCTATGCCGGGAACCTGGACATCATGACCTCCGCCGCTTTGGCAACGGCGGAAAAATGGATCGCAAAACAAACGGCCGCCCCGACTTAAGACGAAGCCATGAATCCAATCGCTGAAAAACTTTACATTCAAGATGTGACGCTTCGAGATGGAATGCACGCCATCGGCCACCAGTACCAACTCGACGACGTCATTGCTATTTCCAAAGCCCTGGATCACGCGGGTGTCGACGCGATTGAAATCACTCACGGGGATGGGCTGGCAGGCTCGAGCTTCAACTACGGGTTCGGGAAACACACCGACTGGGAGTGGATTGAAGCGGTATCCGACACGGTCGCTAACGCGCGCGTGACCGTCCTCCTGTTGCCGGGAATCGGCACCCTGGAAGATCTCAAGCAGGCGAGACGACTCGGGGCCGAGTCGGTTCGGGTCGCGACGCATTGCACCGAAGCGGATGTATCCCGGCAGCACATCGAATGGGCACGAGAAAACGGGATGGATGTGTCTGGCTTCCTGATGATGGCGCACATGAGTGAACCGCAAGCACTGGCCATTCAAGCCCAATTAATGGAATCGTATGGCGCTCACTGTGTCTACATCACCGATAGCGGCGGAGCGATGACCCCCGATGACATTGTTGCCAGAATGCGGGCTTACAACGATCGGCTTCAACCCGAGACCGAAAAGGGAATTCACGCCCACCACAATCTAAGTTTCGGTGTCGCAAACAGTATTGCGGCGGTTCAGCAAGGGGCGACTCGGGTCGACGCATCCCTGGCGGGAATGGGGGCCGGTGCAGGCAATGCCCCACTCGAAGTTTTTATCGCCGTCGCCAATCGATATGGCTGGAACACCGGTTGTGACTTGTTTGAATTGATGGATGCCGCGGACGACCTAGTTCGGCCAATCCAGAAACGCCCCGTTCGTGTTGACCGCGAAACCCTTTCGCTCGGCTACGCAGGGGTTTATTCAAGCTTCCTGCTGCACGCCGAACGGGCCAGTCAAAAGCACAATCTCGATGTCCGCGAGATACTTGTCGAACTTGGAAAACGCAAAATGGTCGGCGGGCAGGAAGACATGATTGAAGATGTAGCGCTCGATTTATTGAAGATGACAAATGAACACGATCATTGAAGACAACGCCACCACGCTTGATCAGGCCGCCCAGCAGGCCACCGCGATTCCCCAGTTTGCCCCCGATGCGTTTGACGTTTCGGAAGCCTACTTGATCCAAGCACGTTCGATTGAAAAACGAATTGAACGAGGCGAAAAGTTAACCGGGATCAAAATGGGCTTCACCAGTCGCGCCAAGATGGAGCAGATGGGCGTTCACGATTTGATCTGGGGCCGTTTGACCGACGCCATGAAAATTCCCGATGCGGGGGAGGTCAATTTTTCCAAGTTCGTTCACCCGCGTTGCGAACCCGAAATTTGCTTCCTTTTGAAAAAAGAATTGGCTGGAAACGTCAGTCGTGATCAAGCGTTCGACGCTGTCGAAAGCATCGCACCGGCGATTGAAATCATTGATAGCCGCTTCCAGGATTTTAAATTCTCACTACCCGATGTGATTGCCGATAACGCTTCCAGCAGCGGATATTGCATCGGGGATTGGCAAGAACCAACTTTGCCGATTCAGAACCTGGGCATGATATTGTCGATCAATGGAAACCCAATCCGACATGGCTCTTCGGCGGCAATTCTGGGCGATCCAATCGAAAGCTTGATCCACGCGGCAAGATTGTCGCATGCGGCCGGTGTTCAACTGGGAAAAGGCTCGGTTGTCATGGCGGGAGCCGCGACCGCCGCAGAATTCATGAAACCCGGCGATCATGTGCGAGCGGATGTTCAGAGTCTTGGATCAGTTGAATTCACGATCGAGTAACTCAACCAACTGGCCTCTGATCGACTCTCGGTTTGCATCGCAAGAGAGAGGGCCTGCATGACGTGGCATCGGCAGGAATCGGAGACAAGCCAGATCACCGCCCATCGAGGAGCGACCGAGTAACCTTGGAACGGCGTTTACGCCTTGAGCTGCATATTTGGTTGGGCCCATCTTCGTCCGCTCAAGCCCGTCTTCGTTCGGTCAAGCCCGTCTTCGTTCGGTCAAGCCCGTCTTCGTCGAGTCAAGTCAGTCTTCGGTCCAGCATGTCGGTCAAGAAATCGAATATCCAGAATTCGATAAATACCATCGCAATGGGAAGGACCAGCTCGATGAATTGCCGAACCTGCTGCTTATCGGACGGCAACGCCGCAAAGATACTGCGAACGACAAGCATATTAAAAATAAAGAGTCCGATCACGATGATTCCAATCATCAACACGTAGGCACATCCGGAATTCGGCTTCCTGGGCTTTCCCTGGTACATGTTCTACGGAATCCTGTTGACGATCATTTCTGATTTGATGCAACGCGCATAAAATGAAGACATCATTTTGCTTGAAACCATGCCCCGCTTCAATGATGGGCTGCCGAATTTAAACCTTGGTGAAACTCACCACTTACCGTTTGCGACTTGGGCCAAGTACGCTCGATTCAAATGGAAAGAAGAAATCATGTCTGATTACAAAACTTACTTCGAAGACGACGCCGATTTGTCGTTACTGGAAAACCGTCCCATCGCAATCCTCGGCTACGGTGCTCAGGGCCGAGCCCATGCACTCAACGCAAGGGACAGCGGTTGCCCGGTCATTGTCGGACAACGACGGGGCGGTCCCAACTACCAGCTGGCGGTGGATGACGGTTTCCACCCGGTCTCACTTGCCGAGGCCACTGCCCGATCAAAAGTGATCAACGTGCTTCTCCCCGACGAAAAGCATGGTCCGCTTTTCAAGTCGGAAATTGAGCCACACCTCAAGAATGGCGATGTCCTAATGGCTTGCCACGGTTTCAGTCTTCACTATCGTGAAATGATTCCGCCTCCAGGAACTTCGGCCATTCTCGTTGCCCCCAAGGGGGCGGGCCACATGGTTCGAACCGCCTACACCCAGGGACATGGAGTGGCCTGTTTAATCGCGCCCGGCGAGCACGCCGACCAGCAAACGTTTGACACGGGTCTGGCTTATGCGAAAGCCATCGGCGGTACCCGGGCCGGTGTGATGGAAACGACGATCGCTGCGGAAACCGAAACGGACTTGTTCGGCGAGCAAGTTGTGCTTTGTGGCGGCGTCAGCCACCTCGTCAAAATGGCATTCGACGTGCTAGTCGAAGCAGGATACCAAAAGGAACTTGCGTTTTTTGAATGCCTCCACGAACTCAAGCTGGTCGTTGACTTGCTTCACCAAGGCGGGCTCGCCTTCATGCACGAACATATTTCCAATACCGCGGAGTTCGGAGACTTCAGCCGCGGGCATCGAATCGTCGACGACCAAACAAAAAGCAAAATGGAAACAATCCTCAAAGAAATCCAGTCCGGTGAGTTCGCAAAAGAATGGCTGGCCGAGTATAAGGAAGGCTGCCCGCGACTGGACGCGTTTCGACAAGAAGAGAAAGAAAGTGAAATTGAGGCCGTCGGGAATCGCCTCCGGAACATGATGAATTCCGGCGGGCAAAACGCCCAAACCAATTCCGATTGAATGGCATGAATTCAAAAATCGAAAACACGCGGACGCCCTTGCGCCTCTTGTTAGCCGGACTCATTTCCTGGTTTGTCCTGCTCGCAATCGGAACGGCCGTTTATTGCATCAACCAGGACTACCGAAAACCGGTGGTCGTCCTCCTGGTTTGCGCAACATTCGTTCTGGTTTGGACTATTGCGAATCACCAGCGGCAAAAAAACAGCTCGGCCGGGATTGAGACTTCAAGCAAAGACTGAAGTCCTTCCTTGATGCTTCGCTTGGCTCGTTGCACGGCCGTTGAAAGACAAGCCATGCAGTTGGCTTCCAGGCATTGACCTGCTGCCTTCGCCACGAAGTATTCGCGCCACAAAGTATTCGCGC
>CAYSXI010000009.1:3268-29263 GCA_964434955.1 uncultured Pirellulaceae bacterium | reverse complement strand
AAGTATTCGCGCCACAAAGTATTCGCGCGACAAAGCTAGCAATTACGATTTGCACTAGCGAGGTTGTGGCGGGCGGTTTTGGGGCGGCCGCTGCATCGGCTGTCCGGGTTGCGGGCGCGCCTGTTGCGGGCGCGCGTGTTGCGGTTGGGCTTGTTGCGGTTGGACCGGCTGCTGAGGTGCTTGCATACCGGGATTACTGGCAACGGACGGCCGCTTTCGACGGACTTTGACCATATTCTTGTCCCGAGTCTCGGTCACCGTCATGTATTTTTTTCGTGGCCGTGGAATCGTAATCAAAACGATTCCAAAGAAAATGCAAAGCAAGATCACTGGAATGGCCAGACCGTAGTCCTGTGCCAGCAAATTCGTTAATTCAACAATCATGAAGCTCAACCTATTGGGACTTGCATCTACTGCATTCTAGTTCACGAAGTTGGATTCGCCAAACGAAGGGCAGAGTGGAGCGGCAACAGAAGCCAAATTCGCCCGGGAATTCGTGTTGGAGAAAATATGGGTTTCGTCATAGAATTCGCGGTTGCGAACTTGCCGCCTGAGATACTCGGCAAGAAATTCAGAAAGGAAGCTGAAAAATGGAAACCCGCCAGCCTGCGCCGACCCAACAATATCCGGCTGTTCAAAGCAAAGAATTCCGCTTGTCCGAGATTACGGAGATTCTCGAAGGAGAATTGCACGGCGATCCCGAAACAATGATCCGCGGTTGCGGAACGTTGAACAGTTCGATCGACGGTGAAATCACCTTTCTCGCTAGCGCTCGGCACAGCGATGAGTTGGCAAAGTCCAACGCGTCTGCCGTGATCGTTCCTCGCAACTATCAACCGCCGATCGAGATCGCTTACATCCAAGTCGATGAGCCTGAGAAGCGGTTTGTCCAACTGGTCAACTTGATGCGTCCCCCAGTTCAGCGGCCGCGAATTGGCGCGTCTTCGAAAGCCTACATCAGTGCCTCCGCCAAGATCGCGGAAGACGTTTCCATCTATCCCGGCGCTTACATCGGTGACGAAGTCGAGATCGAATCGGGCACAACGATCTATCCCAATGTCTGCATCCTTGAGCGAAGTCGAATTGGATCGAACGTCAACATCTTTCCTAATGCCACGCTCTACCCCGACACCATCGTCGGAAACGACACAACGATTCATGCAGGCGTCGTTCTGGGCGCGCATGGTTTTGGCTACGAGAGCGACCAGGAAGGCCATCACATCAAACACCAATTGGGCTTCGTGGAAGTCCATAACGATGTTGAACTGGGTGCGAACTCCTGCGTCGATCGGGGGGCCTTTGGGGCGACTCGAATTGGTACCGGAACCCGCTTCGACAACATGGTTCAGATTGGACACAACGTTCAAATTGGCGAACACAATATGATCTGTGCCCAGGTCGGAATTGCCGGAAGTTGCACGACAGGCAGTTTTGTGGTGATGGGCGGACAGGCGGGCATTGGTGATCATGTGGATATCAGTGATCGGGTTCGATTGGGTGCCAAGACGGGAGTTATGGCTGACATTGAGGCCGGTCAAACGATGATCGGTATCCCGGCCTTACCTGCCCGAAAAACCATGCAGGTTTGGGCGGTGCAGGCGCGTCTTCCCGAGCTTCGGTCGACGATGAACCAATTAAATCGCAAATTGGAAACCGTTGAAAAAGACATTCAGAAACGCAATGAATCGATTGAGCAGAAGCTGGATCAGATTCGAAACGAAGCGGCCTGACGTTGGATCGACGGAATCGAAAATGCCAAGCCGTTCAGATTCAAAACCTTCCTGTATTGGCCTCCTCGCCGGTTGGGGCCAGTACCCGCTCATCGTGGCCCGACAACTCAAGCAACAGGGTCACGCCGTCGTATGCTGCGGAATTCGCGGGCATGCGGATCCAGCCCTGGAAGCGATTTGCGACGATTTCCGCTGGGTCGGTTTGACTCGGTTTGCGGGCCAGGTTCGCTTCTTTCGGCGGCATGGGGTCACGGACGCGACGATGGCAGGCAAAATCTTCAAGACCAACCTCTTTCGAAAGTACGGGTGGCTGATCCATCTGCCCGACTTGTTGTTCTGGCGATACTTCTACAAACATTTCATCACCAAGTCCCGCAATCGAAATGACGATTCCCTGCTGGGCAACGTTGTCCAGCTTTTCGCCGATCACGGAATTCGTTTTGGCCCGGCAACGGATTACGCACCGGAGTTACTCGTGAAAAACAAAACGCTCACCAAGAATACTCTGACCGACTACCAATGGCGCGACGTTCAGTTTGGCTGGATGCTCGCCAAGGAAATGGGGCGACTGGATGTTGGGCAAACCGTCGCCGTAAAAGGCCGCGCGGTGATCGCCGTCGAAGCCGTCGAAGGTACCGATGAGTGCATTGCCCGGGCCGGATCGCTCTGCACCTCCGGCGGTTTCACTGTCGTCAAAGTTGCCAAGCCCGAACAGGACATGCGGTTCGATGTTCCAACGATCGGTGTCGGCACCCTCGAAACCATTTCCAAAGCAGGCGGGAAAGTACTGGCAATCGAGGCGGAAAAGACGATCATCCTGGAAGAAGACAAGGTCATCGATTTTGCCAATCGAAACGGGATGGTCGTAGCGGCCTTTTCGGATTCGCAAATGAATCAAACGCTCCGCAAAAGTGCCTGATGAAAGGGCGGCTCCCTGATAACACTTGCTTCGGGCGACCGTCCCTGGCATCTGGCTGGATACTACATTTGTGCGGCCCAAAGATTCGCCGCCACTCCTCGAAGATTGACCACATTCAGGCCAATCAAAATCGTCCCGCGAAAACATGATTGAAATATTCTCGATCGTTTTGTCGTTGTTGCTGAAGTCGTTTTGGCATGCGTTTGTAGGAATCCTGAGGCGATCCGAAGACCATGAAACGGCATTCCTGCAACGCGTTACTTTGGTCGCGCTGGTATTCGCCTTACTTTTTGCCATCGCCGCAGGCCTCTCAATTTTCGTTTGGCAATTGGGCTTCGCCATTTCGGCGACGATCATTCTATTGAGTCTCGCGATGTTCTTTCTTGCCGGATATCTTGGCTGGAGAATCGAATCCACCAACGAAACCCAAGATCAAAACTCCCATGATTGAATTGGTAAAATCGTCGCTGCTCGGACAATTTGAAGCAGCCGTATCCATGCTTGGAGAGAGCCTTGCAAATTGGCCCGATGCACACTTTCAGGCCCCCGTTCACAAATTATCCTTCGACCAGGCTTTGTTCCATACGCTTTTCTTCACGGACTTGTATCTCGGGGAATCACTCGATGACCAACGCGAACAAGCATTCCACCGTGGACATCCCGTCGATTTCGGTGATTACGAGGAGCTTGAAAACCGGAGTCGCAAAAACCATTACTCCCGCGAGTTTCTCGTTGAGTACCTTGCCTTCTGCCGAGCCAAACTTCGAGAAGTCATCGCGGCGGAAACCGAAGTAACGCTCACTGCCATTTCGCAGATTCCCTGGCTATCCATGAGCCGACTGGAGGCACACGAGTACAATATGCGGCATGTCCAACATCATGCCGGACAGTTGATTCTGAAGATGCGAATGAATGACTTCCATGAGGCGGGTTGGGTGAAAAGCGGCAGTCCAGGCGGCTAAATCAAAACCAGGAAACCACACGATGCAATTTGAATGTACCGTAACGATCAACCAACCGATTGATCGCGTCATTGAGATTTTTGACTGCGTGGAAAATCTCAAGCATTGGCAGGATGGATTCCAGAGTTTCGAACATTTAAGTGGAAGCCCGGGTGAAGCGGGTGCCAAGTCGAAAATGGTTTATCAATCGGGAAAGCATCGAATTGAGCTCGTTGAAACGCTTCAAGTCAAGAATCTTCCGAGTGAAATGGTTGGGCACTACGAAGCCAAACAGATGGTTAACTTGATGACCAATCGATTCGAGGCCTTGGGCGACTCGCAAACCAAATGGACTGCCCAAGTCGAATATCTCGAATTTCGCGGACTGATGCCCAAGTTGATGGCTAAGCTGTTTCCCGGAGTCTTCAAGAAACAGGTCCAGAAATGGCTGGACCAATTCAAGGCTTTTGCAGAAAGTGAAGGTTGATTGCCCTGGGCGAACGTTGAATAGCATTGGCAAACGTTGAATGGCATTGGCAAACATGCCCCAGCCTTTCGACGATCGCCCGACGGCCCGTCAGGACGTGGCGTCGACGGATTCAACGATCTGATCCATTGATCGCGTAAACTGGCCACGTGTAATGACGTTTTGAATTCCAGCCTGCTGAGCCGAGCTGATCAATTCCTCGTGAACGTGTTGGGCATAGGCAATAACCGGCCCCTGGTAGTTCGCCCGCAATTCGCCCATGAACGTTTCCACATCCAGACCATTGGTCTGCAAATCGATCACGAGCAATTGCACGGGCTCATCCTGTTCAAAGCTCAGCTGTTTGGGTGACATAACGACCTTGGTCGTTACTCCTTTTTGGCGAGCTACCGACTTGAGGCCACTGGTGGCCATCAAGTCAGATGTCAGATGTAGAATCATGGTGTTCCTGATTTCGACTAAATCGGAAGTCGGTTCAGCCCTTAGATTTTTTCGCCGTTGCTTGCGACTTTGGATTTTACTTTTTTTGCGGAATCGTTGGTAGAAAACCTTCCGTGCAACTTGTCCCAATCGACAACCAACTCGCCGCCAAATGCGGCATGCTGCTTGGCCCAATTCATCAACAAGTCCAAACAGGCGTGATCGATATATGCCAAGTGCTCAAAGTCAACGTGAAGTTCAACCCCCGCGGGTACTTCTTCCAGCTTGCGAGCGAGTTTGGGCAGCCCGATGAACGTGGCCGCGCCTTCCATCACCAGGTCCACACGGTTTTCTTCTTCGTTGGCAACCAGATCGACCTTCATGTTTGAAAATCGAACCAGCAACTTGATTGCAGAAAGTGCGATTCCGAAAACGACTCCGATCAAAAGGTCGGTGAACACGATCATGATGACGGTGGCAAAATAGATGCCAGCCTCACCGCGACTCGTTTGCCAAAGTGCCTTGATATCCTTGATGTTGACGAGCTTGAAGCCGGTATAAACCAGCAACGCGCCCAATGCCGACCGTGGAATGTAATTCAAAATAAATGGAATCGCCGCAACAAACAACAGCAGCCAGAAGCCGTGCATGATACTGGAGGCTCGCGTTACCGCGCCCGAATTCACATTGGCACTTGAACGAACAATTACCCCGGTCATTGGAAGGGCGCCAATCAAACCGCAAAGGACATTTCCGACTCCCTGTGCTGAAAGTTCCTGGTCGTACTTGGTTCGCGGACCGGAGTGCATTTGATCGACTGCCGTGGCACAAAGTAACGTTTCGGCACTCGCGATCAACGCAATCACGAACGCGGCTGTCAGAACGGTTGAGTTCGTCAGAAGACCGAGCCAGTTGAGATCGGGAATCGTCACTTCGGTAAAAATATTGGCTGGAACTTCAAGTTTTTGCACTTCGAACTTCGTGACCGTTGCGACGATCGCGGTGATCAAAATACCGATGAGAGCCGCCGGCAAGAACCGCAGGCTCTTGGGCGCGACGCGTGGCCAAAGCATGAAGACCGCGATTCCAACGATTCCGATAAATGCCGCCAAGTGATGATTGGCCGAAGTATCCGCGGAGAAACATTTGGATATGGCTTCTGGGATGGTCGCGATGTACTGGACGGCCCCATGTGCTTTTTCACCGTTCCACATTGCCTTGTGGTCCAGCATCACATGAAACTGGCTGACGAGAATCAGAATACCGATTCCAGCAAGCATTCCTTTAATGACCGCGGGCGAAACCGCGCGAAACCATTGCCCAAGCCGCAAACGCCCAGCAACAATTTGCAAAATACCGGCCAGGAACACGCTCGCACCCAATACCATCAGCGAGTATTGAACGGCTCCCGTTTCTGCATCGGCTTGACTCAGGGTCGAATCCGCTGATTTGAGAAACTCGGCGCGGGCCTTGGTCAACAGATCCGCGACAATAACAAAAAGACCTGCCGCTGGACCACTCACCTGAAGGGGAGAACCGGCGAAGAATCCAACCACGATCCCTCCGATGATTCCGGTCAACAGAGCCCGAGCCGGGCTTACGCCAACGGCGACGGCAATCCCGATACACAATGGCAAGGCGACGAGAAATACGACGATCGAAGCAAGAAAATCGGACTTCCATTTGTGGATATCCCAAAAACCCTTGTCTTCATTTGCAACCTGTTCTTTTTTTGGCTTTTGTTCTTCGGGGTGATGTCGATCGTTGTTTTCCATGACTCTTTCTTCAATAACAGGCGGTTTGGCGAAATCAGAACTGGCTCAAAGCTTGCGAACCAGAATCAGAATAGGGAATCAAAACGGAAGCATCACAGCGTGTTCAGCAAACGCCGTGAACCATTAAGACGAATCGATCCCTAGGTCGTTAATTCGCCGCCAAATCCGTTGTGGAAGTGGTAGGAAGAATAAGATCGCGACGGAGTGGATCTCGTAAATCCATTGGTAGTGGAAGTCTTTCGAGCGATGAAGGAGGACCGATTGCGTCGTCGATATTCAACCCGGGGCTCGGATTCCGCGTGCCGACAAGCGACCTCTTCTTCCAGCTCAATCTCGACCGACTCCGAGCTTTTGTATGATTCCGACGCCTCGAAACCAACCGTTCCCAAACCCAGCGTCACGACCACAAGGATCGAAGCAAAAGCCCGAGCAAGTTCGAATGGGACGGTTTTCATTTGGGTCAACCAGAACGTTTTGGACGTATTCCAATGCTGCTGCGAATTTAAGTCCGATTGGGTTTCCGAGTTTCGCAGGAATTCAAATATTAGCGATTTTCTGGAAATCAGAAGGGAGCAACATTAAGGAAATCGGTCATTTCCATGCAAAAACATAACCCAGCCAAGCATCTATTTCCAGCGAAAGCTGTCAGAATCGGCAAATCTGCACGGATTGAAACCACCCTCATCCATCATTCCGATCAGATGGCACTTTGGCCGCGAGTCTCGGGACTGAATTGAATCGCTTCACCAAGCGGCAGGACAAAGATTTTGCCATCTCCGTCATTTCCCAAAGTTCCTGTTTTGGCGACCTCGCAGATGGTTGCGATCGTTTTGTCGACGAAATCATCGTTGACGGCAATTTCCAAGGTGATTTTGCGATGGACCCTGGCTGAGTATTCATTGGCGCGTCCCCCGATCACGGGTTCCTCCGCCTCGACAAACTCCTGGGAATCCGAGATGGTAATTCGCTCAACCCCGACTTTGAAAAGGGCTTCCTGAACCGCCCGAAGTTTGGTCGGCTGAATGACAGCTAAGATCATCTTCATGAATTCAGTATCCTTAGAACGGATGGTCTCAATCTAATTCATCGAATCTAGGATGAAGTTGCGTGAATTCAGTCCTTCAAGTCCTGACTCAATTCTGTTGCCTCGCCGATCAACCTGTAGATTCATTGGCTGTCCAAAGCCTGGGAAACAATGGTGGATTCAGCGGCAGCCAACTGTTTCGTGTCGCCACCCATTCCGGGTCACTATTGTTGCGGAAACTGCCAAGAACCGGCAATCCGTACGGCAAGCGGCAAATCTGGATTCACCAGGTCATTGAACACTGTTTTCAAAACGGATGCTGGTTTTTGGCCTGCCCCGAGAAATCAGTTGCCGGTGCCACATTGGTGAATTTCAACGATTCGCTCTGGCAAGCCGAAAGGTGGATCGAAGGCGAAGCCAGCTACGAATCGAATCCCTCCAACTCAAAACTGGATTCGATTTTTGGCTCGCTCACTCAATTTCATGAAATTTCATCGAAGTTCAGTTCGAAACTTGGTCCGGTCCCGGCAGTGCGAAACCGGATCAGTCGACTCCACCAATTGGCGGACATTCGCTCCGAGGAAATCCGTCAATCGCTTCAAGTTCGCCCAGCACCCTTGAAAGCCCGACTATTTCCATTGGCGATACAGGTTTGCGAATTATTTCACCGTTTTCGAGATCCGGTTGCACATGACCTGAATCAACTTAGCGATCAAAACCTGAGGTTAGTCCCTTGTTTCCGAGACATCTGGCACGACCACCTTCTTTTTGAGGGTGAAAAACTTAACGGGATTGTCGATTACGGGGCTTTGGATATCGATCATCCTGCCACCGATATTTCAAGATTATCTGTTAGCCTTGCCAGCGATGACCCGTCAAGTTTTCCAAATGCGTATGAAGCCTACAGGCGGCACGCGAATCTAAGTGACTTGGAGGTTGAGCTGGGATTCACCCTGAACCGAGCGAACATCCTGATGTCATCGATGAACTGGATCGATTGGATCTACCGACAGGAAAGAACATTCGATTCCCACGAACTCATTGAAAAGCGAATGAGTAGAAACATAAAGCACATGCAATTTCTGGAAAATCCGACCCAAAATCACCTTTTTGACCGATAAATGACGTTGAGTCGTGTTGATCCAAAATGGTATTTTGTAGGTTCGATTGAGAAAATGGGCTGTAATCTAGGTAGTTTGATGATTCCATCCAAAACGAGTCTTTGCATGTCATTTGTTCTAATGTTGGTTTGCCTGGCGGGATCGGCTTCCGCTCAGTTCACTAACTCAACCTCAGACGAACCGATCAAGCTTTCGGCAGAGTTCCAATTGGAAAAAGGAAAGTCGACGGGAAAACTAATTCTTACGGCGAAAATTCCTGAGAAGCATTACGTTTATTCGTTGACGCAGAAAAAAGGACCACCGGCGACCAAACTCAAGATTGCTGAGTCGAAGCAGTTCAAGCTTGGTGCGTTCAAGCCGACAAAAAAGCCGACGGTGATTGAAAACGATGAGCTGTTCAATTGCCGAATTGAAAAGCACTATGGAAAAATCGTTTTCGTCGCACCGATTACCGTCGCGAGTGGCGTAGAACCCAAAAACGTTGAAGTATCAATCTCGGTAACAGGCCAAGTGTGCAGCGAAGAAAATTGCACACCATTCAGCAACAAAAAGGCGGTTGCCAAATTCAGTGGATATTACGAAAAACCGCAAACAAAAAAGTAAAAACGCCAGCCTGGACTGCGTTTTGATTCGCGGTGGATAAATGACTATGAATTCGAAACGCAACAAAGTACGTTCGTATCTTCTTCGGGCACTGTTTGCCTTCGCCTTGCTCGTGTTTTCGCTGCCGACCGTTTTGTCGGCTCAAGGCTTGGGACTTCAAGAAGAGCTCGGCGGTCTTGGCGGCGGCGGCGGAAGCGGCGAGCCAATGACCCTTTCGGCCTCCTTCAAGCTGATCGAAGGGACTCAAAAAGGTGAGATTTCAATCACCGCAGAAATTGCCGACGGTTGGTACTGCTATTCGCTCAAACAAGTTCGACCGCCAACAGCCAGCAAGATTCGACTCAAGAAGCGGGACCAGCTCAAGTCGTTGGGCGCTTTCAATCCCGACCATGAACCGAAGATCATCGAAAAAGATGAAGTATTCGGAATTCGAATTGAAAAACACGACACCTTTGTGACCTGGACGGCTCCATTCGAATTTCCAGAAGGCGTCGATGCCAAAAAGACCAACATCGACCTGATCTACACCGGCCAAGTTTGCAAGGTCCAATGCATTGAGGTTGAAGAAACTTTGTCCGTCAAGTTTGACGGATATCTCAAAGCCAAGAGCGAGACGGTTCCAGCGACCCCCGCGCCCAAGATCAAGGAAGTCCCCCTCCAGGCCAGCGATTCACATGCTGTCTTCTCGGGACACATCGTGGCGAAATCCAAATCCGGTAGAATTGTTCCCGGCGAAAAAGTCCAACTGAATATCTCAGCCAAAGGACTGGATGGGTTCCATGTTTATGCGTTCCACGAGGAGCAGGTAAAGGACTATACGGCGACATTGATTTCTTTTGTCAAAACCAGTGGCCTAACGCTTCACGCACCCACTGAGTCCATTCAACCGATTGTTGAAAACATCGGCGGAATTGACACCTGGTACTACAAGGAACCGGTCACGTTCAGTTATGAAATCGAGATTCCCAAAGATTTCGAAGAAAAGAAAATCAAGCTCGAAGGGCTGATTGGATTCCAAACTTGCAAAGTCAATTGCGACCCGCCCGACGCGGTCGGTTTTGAGGTCGAGTTCGAAGTCGACGGGAAGGAACCCTGGGCAGCAGTTCGATTTTCCGACAAGTCCGACTACGGCGAAGTCATCAAGAGCCTGGATGAAGATTACAAGCCGGATGCCGATAAACCGGAAGAAAAGAAAGCTTTCACACCCATCAAAACCGAAGGTGACAATCTTCCCTGGGAACCATTCACCGAAGAACTGCTTTCCAAGTTCGCATTCGTCACCGATGAATCGGGCAATCAAACCGCCTTCGATTTTGAGCAGCACGAGCGAAAGTCTTCCACCGGATCCGGCTTGGCAAAGACGTTTTCATTCGGCACGTTTTTCCAGGCCCTATTTTGGGGATTCCTGGGCGGATTGATTCTCAATGTCATGCCCTGCGTTCTCCCGGTGATTGGCCTCAAGGTCATGTCCTTTGTTCAACAGGGTGGTGACAACAAGACAAAAGCTTTCGCGCTGAACGCGACTTACTCTGCCGGGATCATTGCGGTATTCCTTGTCCTTGCAACACTCGGTGTTTTTGCGGGCGTTACTTGGGGTAAGCAATTCCAGAGTCAGGAATTCAACATCATTCTCGCCTGCGTCGTTTACGTTTTTGCTTTGAGTCTGATTGGTATCTGGGAAATTCCGATCCCGGGATTCGTCGGCACAGGAAAAGCTTCTGAACTGACCGAGAAAGAAGGGATGACCGGCGCGTTTTTGAAAGGCGTTCTGACGACCGTGCTCGCGACGCCATGCACCGGACCTTTCATCATTCCCGTTTTGACCTGGGCCTTCCAGCAGCATCCATTCGTGGTTTACGCGATCTTTACTGCGATGGGAATTGGAATGGCCTCTCCGTTTATCATCATCGGTTTGAATCCGAAGCTGGTATCATTCCTGCCCAAACCGGGCAACTGGATGGTCACGTTCAAGCAAATGATGGGCTTTGTGTTGCTGGGAACCGTGATCTGGATCGTTCGCGTCGTCAACTTTGAATACATTTTGCCCGTATTCACTCTGCTGTTTGGACTCTGGTTGGGTTGCTGGTGGATTGGCTCAATGTCATTCACCGCGACGTCACGTCAAAAAGCCATTCGCTGGACGACTTCCATCGCGCTGGCCGCGGTCTGTGGCTACATCGCGTTTTGGTGGATTCTCCCGGAAGCACGGGAGCGATTTGAGATGAACTATCAGCCGAAGATCGCCGAGGCGCAGGAACGCCCGCCCGGCAAGTACACGATGCTGATCGACTTCACGGCCTATTGGTGATCGACTTGCCGCGTTAACGAGCAGGTTGCTCTGAATCAAAAAGACACATTGGAATTAGTTACGAACAATCGCGTGATCGCTGCCAAGGCAAGCTTTGACAAAAAAGGAACGCCAAACGAAATCTTCGCGAGAAAGTATTTGCGTTGGGCTGGAAACGAGGCAGAGGCCATTCCTTATATCGCGATCATCCCGGCCGGACGCGCCGATGAACCGATCACGTTCGACGCGTTTGTCACCAAGAAACAGATTCTCGAAGCGCTGGAAGAAGCCGGTGCTTCGCAAATCGATTAGCCACCACTTTGAAGCCAGGATCATCCATTGATTCTATTAATCGACAACTACGATTCCTTCACCTTCAATTTGGTGCACCGCCTGGGCGAGGTCGATTCGTCCTTGGAGATCGTTGTTAAACGAAACGACGAGATTTCAATCGACGAAGCCCTTGCGCTCAACCCGTCGCACTTGATCATTTCTCCAGGCCCCTGCACCCCGCGAGAGGCAGGAATCTCGGTCGACTGCGTCAAAGCATTTGCGGGAAAAATCCCGGTGTTTGGCGTCTGCCTTGGACACCAGTCGATTGGATTCGCTACCGATGCGGAAATTGTTCGGGCAACCCATCTGTATCATGGCAAAACGGATGAAATCCAGCACAACGGCAAGGGGATTTTCCGGGGCCTACCGAATCCGATGGTCGCCACTCGTTATCACAGTCTGGTCATTGACCCGGGAACTTTGAGTGATGAATTCGAAATGACGGCCTGGACCACGAACGACGACGGTTCTCTCGAAGTCATGGCCATTGAACATCGCGAACATCCAATTTTCGGGGTTCAGTTTCACCCGGAAAGTTTTCTAAGTGAAAGCGGACCGGAACTTCTCAAGAACTTTCTGAAGGTCTCAGCAGCCGGCGCCGTCTGACGACCGATCATGTCGCATTCGTTGTAATTCTCGATTCGCCCGCTTATAAACGTTTGCTGATTGCAACTTCTGCAGGTAGACCATGATTCCTTTTGATGACGCCCTTGATGCGATTTTGGCGAATTGCTCGCCGCTTTCGACCATTCATGTCGCGATTGAAGATGCGGCTGGCTATTTCCTGGCAGATTCCCTGACGACCGATGCCGCGATTCCCGCGTTTTCAAAATCGCTGGTCGACGGTTTCGCGATCAAGATATCGGATGAACATGGCGGTAAGCAAATCCTCGAAGTGGTCGAACGAGTGACGGCAGGTGAGCAGTCAGACCGCGAATTGAATTCTGGAAGTGCCATCCGAATCATGACGGGCGCCCCGATCCCGGCAGGTGCCAACGCCGTTGTAATGTTCGAAAACGTCACGGAAATTTCGGAGCATCAAATCGAATTGGATTTGGATTCCGTTTCAAAGGGCGACTTGATTCTCAGGGAATCATCCATCGCAAAATGCAATGAAACGATTCGCGGGATCGGAACCCGAATCGAAGCCTGGCAAGTCGGCGCTTTGGCGGAGAACGGACACAGCGAATTGCGGGTCGTTCGCCAACCTTCCATTGGAATCATGACTTCGGGCGACGAGGTCATCCCGCATGATCAAACTCCCCAAGGCCCACAGATTCGAAATAGCAATGGCCCGATGATTTTTTCACTGGCTTCTCGGGTCAGTGATCAAGTCCAACCAATTGGGCATGTTGCCGACGATGCTGAGGCGATCCGGGGAACCATGAAAATGGGTTTGCAGCATGACGTGCTCGTGATCACTGGCGGGGTATCGATGGGTGACCTGGACTTGATACCCGATTCGCTGGAGAAACTTGGCGTGAAAAAGGTCTTCCACAAGATCAACTTGAAACCTGGCAAACCCGTATGGTTTGGCGTCTTCGAACAAGACGACCACCGGTGTCTTGTATTCGGGCTGCCCGGGAATCCAGTCAGCAGCCTGGTTTGTTTTGAACTTCTCGTAAAGCCGGGAATCCTGAAACTGGCAGGATCGACGAACCCCCAGCCGGAATGGATTCAAGCGGAACTCACCGCCGACTTTCACAACCGCGGAAATCGAAAGCTGTTTCAAGCTTCGACCTACTGCCCCAGGTCGAATCGCATCACTCCTTTACCCTGGAAGGGCTCGGCGGATCAAATCACGATCGCCAACGCCAACGCCCTGGCCATGTTCGAAGCGGAAACGAAATATGCCAGGGGCTCTGAAGTCACCTGCGTCAAGCTGTAATCAATGCAGTACAAAGTGCTCCAATTCCTCTCGATTCAGCGAACGCCCCGATTGCCGGAAGAAATTATTTGAGGTCGTCAAATCGAGAAGGATGATACCAAATGAGATTCCCTCCCTCATCGACTTGAACGTCACTGCAGATCAAAGAAACGGTTTGCCCATCCGACAAGTTTTTGAAACCTCGGGACACTGCATATTGCCAGGCGATATCATCGTCGAACACGACTTTGCCCTTCAGTCCGTCCTCGGTCGTAAAGGGCCAGGAAATCCGCGTTTTGCTTTCGCGTTGCAAATCCCCAAGGACCCCGGTGGCCGTAAATAACCTATCTGCCAATCCATCCGGACCATCTGACTTGAGCGCTTTGTCGAAGAATTGCTTCGTCAATTTTGGCGTCGCCATATCCGCCTCCAACAGGCTTGTGCCCGTCATGTTGATGCAACGTTTGGCCGCATGCAGCACTTTACCTCGAACAACAATTTTTTCCTGCGACGTAACTTTATCCCATATATAAACATTCGCTCCTTCGTTTTGAAACAGAACACATTGATCCAGGTCGGCAATTACCAATAACTCATCGTCGCTCTCTGTATTCCCATGGCTCCACCTCCCACGGATCGACCATTTCCGCTCTTTGATATTCGGATCGCTATTGTTCCGGTAAATATCCTCAACCTTGAATTCTAGGGATTTTTCCTTGCCTTCGAATTCGCTAAATGCCTCCGCGCTCTCGGAGGCTTCAATGAGTTTCTGGCCGGAAACAAAGTCGTCGTATTTCTTGGCATTTTTCGATGAATTCGAGCAACCGATAATCAAACATACGGAGAGTCCCAGGAGGACCGGCAAAAAGTCGCTCTGACGAATGGAAAGCAGTTGTTTCATCGGATACATCCAATCCTCAAATATGTTGGCCGAGCAATTGGAGCATTCTATCGAATCGAATTTGCTTCGGAAGGTTCTGAAGGCAAGAAATTGCCCAACATATGATTTTCTTGTGACAACATTGCTCTAGGACGATCGGCCGGAAAAACTTTAATATATCCGAATCGACTGCCGAATCCGCGTTCCCTGAACGCGACTTTAACGCGACGCCGTTCGATTCTCGCTTTGCTCTCCCGGTCCAAAACGTTGCCCAAAAAAAACATCAAGGACGAACTGACACCCTGGCACCGCAGACCCTTTGCGCTCGCGATGGGATCAGCATGGTTGCTCTGGCTTTCTCAGGCACCGCTCGAATTTTGGCCCTTGGCATGGATTGCACTAATCCCGCTCGGGCTGATCGTTTGTCAAAAAGATTCGCCACTGGGTCGTCGGCAATGGTTCAGCATCTGGTTTGCCGGTTTCGTCTATTGGGGTGCCATCCACTACTTCGTTTGCATCCCGCACTGGGCGGGAATTTTCGGGTGGCTGTTGATGTCCTCCTACCTGGCCTGCTACTTTCCGTTGTTCATTTGGTTCGGCCGGAGTTTGCATCAAAGACTTCGCGTGCCCTTGTTCTTGGTGTTGCCGTTTGGCTGGGTAAGCGTGGAACTGATCCGAGCTTATATGGTGACCGGTTTGGGAACCTCGATGTTGGCGCATTCGATGGTGAACTTTCCGATCATGATTCAAACCGCCGATATTGCGGGCGGATACGGAACCACTTTTCTGATCGCATTGGTCAGTGGGTGCCTGTTGGATTTATTGCTTGAATTCAAAACCAAATCCAAGATCATCATTGCATCGCGTGTCGCCCTGGTCGTTGCGACGCTCGGGTTCATGCTTGGCTATGGCCAATTTCGCTTGAGCCAATTCGCGCCGCTTGACACGCAACCGGATGAATCCAAATCGCTCAAAGTGGCGATTATCCAGGGTTCCATTGACACAGTTTTCCCAAAAACGATTGAAGAGTTTGAAACATTCTACGAGCAGCAAATTGTTCAATACCAAGGCTTGACTCACAAAGCGGTTACCCAGAAGAAACACCAAGTCGACCTGTTGATCTGGCCCGAATCCATTTTTCCGGCCGAGCATTTATTTCTCGATCAGGGTACGGATTCACGAGCGACGGATCCTGAATCCACCCAAGCGTTTCGGCAAGTCTTTCGAGCGATCCAAAGCGACGAACCCTATCCCTTTGACCCTCAGTCGCCAGTTTTGAATTCGGGAACGGGGGTTCCGATGCTTTCGGGAGGGCACGGTTACGCTACCGACACCGATACGGAATACAACAGTGTTTTTTACATCGACCAGAACGGCGACGTCCAAGGTCTCTACAACAAAAACCATCTGGTCATGTTCGGAGAATACTTCCCCTTCGGGAGTTACGTTCCCTTCGTTTATGACTTCATGCCGATTCCCGCCGGGCTAGGGCAGGGCGAAGGACCATCGATGATTGAAATTGATGGGATCAAGTTCTGCCCCAGTGTGTGTTTCGAGAGTACCGTTGGTCACCTGATTCGTGCCCATGTCAACCAATTGGCGCAGCGCGACGAGGAACCGGACGTGCTTGCCAACATCACCAACGACGGCTGGTTTTACGGGACGAACTGCCTGGATGTGCATTTCGCCTGCAACGTTTTTCGTTCGGTTGAACTACGAAAGCAAACAATCATCTCGGCAAACACCGGTTTTTCCGGGCACGTCGATGATGCCGGCCGAATTCTGCAAAAGGGCCCCCGTCGAAAAACAGACGTTTTGTACGTCGAATTAAAACAACGCAACAAACCGCATACAAGTATTTATCGTTCGGTTGGCGATTGGCCCGCTGCGAGTTGCCTGTTGCTCTGCCTCATCGCCGTGATCGTGTCGTTTGTCAAACGTCCACGTCCAGAACCAAGCGACTAATGAAACCTCGTCTGCATCGCTTGGACTTCCACCCAGTGTCACCAGGGCACGTTACAAAGATCACACCTACAAGCACGAAGCGCTACCACGTGGATTACCACGCGCCACTCAAAACTTGTCATACAAGCAAGAAGCACAAGCGAGTGATTCCGCTCGAGTGATTCTGCCCCCAACCATACAAGCTCGAAGCGCCAGCGAGTGGTTCTAGTAATCTGAAAAACGGCCGCGCCGGTCAAAATCAAGCGGAATCCACCAACCACCCCGCATCGGAAAACTAAACGTCCGCCTCGGCGGCCAACATCTTTTCCGCGATCTGGCAATACTTTTTCGAACAATCGATCGCAATGAAACTGCGCCCAAGCTTCTTTGCGACACGGGCCGTCGTACCGGTACCACTGAACGGGTCCAAAACAACACCACCTTCGGGCGAGCCAGCCTTCACGCAATTCTCAACGAGCTTTTCGGGGAACACGGCAAAATGAGCTTCACGACACTTCGAAAGCGAGATGGACCAGACCGTTCGCTTGTTGCGTCCCTTGGGATGAAATGCTTGATCCCAACGGGCATCGTGCAAATTGGAACTCCCCGAGTTCTTTCCCTTCTCCGGCGTCCCGCCACGCTTCCCGAAATGATTTCGGCCGCCCTTCATTTTGCTTTCGGCCGAAAAAGTCACATGCGGTTCGCGAATCGCATCGGCATCATAAAAATATTCCTTCTCAGCAGAAAAGAAAAAGATGTATTCATGATCCGTCGTCGGCCGCGTCTTCACGCTTGAAGGCATCGCGTTTGGCTTGTGCCAAATGATATCGCTTCGCAAATGCCAACCGGCGTCTTGCATTGCGATCGCGAAACGCCAGGGCAGACCCATCAGCTCGCCGTTTTTATACTTGTCGCCCAACACGACCCAAAGCGATCCGGTCGACTTCAAGACGCGTCGCGATTCCTCAAAGACCTCCACGAGACGTTGAACGTATTGCTGAGGCGTGGTTTCCTGACCAATCTGCAAACTGGATTCGTAATCGCGCTGGCGAAAATAGGGTGGGCTGGTGACGACCGTGTCGACACAATCGGCCGGAAGTTCAGCAAGCACCTTCGCAGCGTCACCGCAATGAAAACAGTCCAGCACTTTCGACTTCGCATTTCGCGAGGGTCTTTGTTTCCGAACCCGACTTTGAGTGCTTCGATTGGGCATGTCTTCCCTGCCAAAATTTGCCGTCGCCTACATCCTCTCAACCACACCGATGCCGAGCATCGAAAGCCCCTGCTCGATGGTCCTTGCCACCAAATCGCAAAGCTGCAAACGGCTTTGCTGCAATGCCGACTCCGCATCTTTGACCGGACATTGGTCATAGAATTTGAAAAACGTATCCGTCAGCTCGTACAGGTATTGGGCCAGCAAGTTCGGCTTGAAGTCCACCAAGACTTCGTCAACCGCCTCGCCGAACTGACAGAGTTTCAATGCAAGTTGCCGTTCAATCTCTTGCTCAAATGTGAAATCCCCGGAATTCGCTCGTACCGTTTCGCCATCCGTTTCACACTTTCGGAAAACGCCCTGAACCCGGGCGTAGCAATACTGCAAATACGTCGCCGTATTGCCCTTCAATGCGACCATTTTCTCAAAGTCAAATTTGTAGTCCGATGTTCGGTTCTGGGAGAGATCCGCGTACTTGAGTGCTCCGACTCCGACGACCTCGGAAACGGCCGCTCGTTGATCTTCACCCAGATTGTTGTCACGATCAACTTCGTTAACGACTTTTCTCGCGTGCAAAACAGCATCGTTGATCAATCCTTCAAGCCCGACCGTGTCACCGTCGCGCGTTTTGAACGGCTTGCCATCCTTGCCGAGAATCGTTCCGAAACTGATGTGCCTCAAATCGATCTCGCTGTAGCCCCATTTTTCCGCCACCGCGAACAGCTTCGAAAAGTGTTCATGCTGGCGATGATCGACAACGTAAAGCGCGGTGTCGGGCTGCCAGTGATCCATTCGGTATTTGATCGTTGCCAAGTCGGTTGTCGAGTACAGGAACGCGCCGTCTTTTTTGCGAACGATCATCGGGGTCTCGAATTGATCCAGGAAAACACAGGTTGCTCCCTGGCTTTCTGCGGCAATTTGCTTTTGTTCCAGCGACTCGACAACATCGGCCAGCATCTCGTGATAAAAGCTTTCACCATACGAATGGTCAAACTCAACGCTTAGCCGATCATAGATTCGCTGAATGTCCTGCAGGCAAACCGGCATAAACTCTTTCCAGAGCCCAACGTTTTCCTCGTCCCCCTGATGCAGCTTTACCGTCTCCTGCAAGACTTGCTTACCCGTTTCGGTGTGCTGGTTGAATAATTCGAGCGTCGGTTCATCCCGCTCGACTTTTTCGACTTTCAAAAGCAAGCCTTCACTTTTGTCATCGCCGTCGAGCTCCAGCTTGATTTCGCCAATCTTTTTCTTGAGGCTGCCGATGTCCTTCTTTTGTTTTTTCGCGGCCGATTTATCGGCGGGTTTCTCGGCCGCCTCGAGCTCAGCCAGCTTGTCTCCAAGCGTAACCAATTCCGCTTGCAGTTTCGGAATCGTCTCATTCTTGTTTTTATGAAAGTCAATAATCTGGCGAACCAAACGGTAGAGCCTCAACAATTCATCGATCGGCGATTTGTCATAGGCCGACTTGTCGACAAAGTGCTTGTAGCCGTAGATGATCATTCCGAATTGGGTACCCCAATCCCCCAAATGATTGTCCGTGATCACCTTGTGTCCGGCGAAGCGGAGGATTTTTGCGAGCGAATCACCGATCACCGTTGAACGAATGTGCCCCACATGCATCGGCTTCGCAACGTTGGGAGACGAAAAATCAATCACGACCGTTTTCGGATTCGCAGTCGGTGCGACAGCCAGGCGATCGTCGCCCAGGGCCTGCCCAAGCTTTCCCTTGATCCACTGATCATCGAGGGTCAGATTGATGAACCCCGGACCCGCGACTTCGGCGTTTTTGCAAAAGTCGTCGATCTCGACCATTTCCAGGGTCTTTGCGGCAACTTCGCGAGGCGACTTAAGCCCTTCGTATTCGGAACTCAGTCGTTTGCTCAAGCTCATCGCGCTATTAATTTGGTAATCGCCAAAACGATTATCCTGGGCCGGCTTGATCATTTCCAACAACGGCCCGACATCCGTGTCCGACATTTTTGAGAGGACCGGTTCAAATCGAGACTTAATTTGTTCCAAAGCATTCATGACGTTGACGACAATCCTAGTTTCCGTGGGTTCTCATGAAATCTTCCAGAAATTTGCTACTTTGGCAATTGGGATGAGAATTCTTCTACATTTCTGAATTCACGAATTCAAAGTCGCAATGCCCAACAGATGACAGGGCAGGGGTGCTTTCCTTAAAATAGATTCGCCCAAATTTCCACGTGAGCATCATGAAACAGAACATCCTACCCATCCTGGTTTTGCTGGTTCTGGTCGAATTCTCGATCGCGAACCTTGCAGCCAGGGAGCCGTCACAACGACACCCGGTTTCGGTCATCAATGCCAAGGCATTCATCGGCAAGGATCGAATGTCCATATCGTTCGAAATCGTCTACGCCGACGACCTGGAATTGTTTCACGGCCTGGAAGTCGACCCCAAAACTCAAAAGTTCGATGAAGAAGAATTGGCCGATGCCATCGACACACACGGGGAGTTCTTGCAGAAGAATGTGCAAGTTATCGATAGCGAAGGCAAGATTATCAAAAGTCGATTGATCGATGTCATCGACATTGAAATCCCCGAAGAAGGTTTGCCAGCCGGTTCCTTGATGGAACATTCTTTGATGTACACCTTCGAGTACAAGTTCGAGAAACCACCGGAGTTCCTGTCCTTTCGACACACCATCGACGACTCCGAGTTTCCGAATCCGGTTGAGATTGACATCACGCTTCGGCAGTCGGGCGTTGGTCCGCCTTACCCACGTTTTGGTCTGCGGTTCAATCAACCGCAAACTCGGGATTTCAAATGGGAAGGCATCGAAGGGACCAGCCAGAAAGAAATCGATGATTGGTTGGTTACAGATACGGATCCTGAACTGGTAGGCGTCGAAGGATTCAGCTCCACCTTTTCGTTCATCTACATCACGAACTACGAAGTCCGACACGAGTTGCTGATTCCGCTTTCGTCGCTGGACACCATGTTTGAGATTCCCCGCAAGAACCCGCTGTACCTCGAAGTCGAAGAGCAGGATGCCATCGAGTCTAAAGTTAAAGAGTTATTCACCGCCGGGAACCCGGTCACCATCGATGGGCAGGTCGTGATCCCCAAAGTGGATCGCATCGACTTCTTCGATTTGCGAACTCGCGACTTTGGTGCGACCGGGATCCGCAAAAAAGTGAGCATGATCAACGGGCGAGTCGGCATCATTCTTTCCTATAGCACGAAGGGCGTCCCCGATGAAATTCAAGTCAAATGGGAAATGTTCTTCGACTCGATGAAAGAAATCGACAGCGTTGTCATCGCATTTGAGGACGTCTCTCGCTTTCACTTTGCCCGGTTCAAAAGCGCCGAGTTCAAGGAAGTCGATGAAAACGTTTACGTCTGGAAAAATTCCGGCCAAGAAGACAAGCCGCAGCCACAGCCAATCGAGTCATTGGTAAACGCGGAAGAGAAACTCAAGTCGGTTGAGCGGGGAGGTTGGTGGATCAGCCTCGGTTGCCTCGTTTTGTTTGGCTTGGGTTTGTTGGTTGCACCACAAGTGATTGGAAAAACGCCCGGTTGGTTTGCCGGCCTCGTTGGAACTTGTTTCGCATTGGCACTTTTCTCGCTGATCGTATTCTGGATACCACAAAGCAGTCGAGCCGTCGCGTCCTGGTCCGGGCTTGGCCCCAAAGTCAACGAAGACGAAGCAAAAACCGTTTTCGAGAAGCTGCACCGCAATATGTTTCGAGCCTTCGATTATCGAAACGAAGAAGACATCTACGATTCACTGTCGGCGAGCGTCGATGGAAAATTGCTGGGCGATCTATTTCTCGACATTCGCCGAAGCTTGATTGTTCAAGATCAAGGCGGAGCCGTTTCGAATATCGACGAAGTCCAGTACGTGGGTGGCGAATTGACCGAGCCCATTAAAGGCCAGGAACTTGAGTCCCCCGGTTTTGCATTCCGCTGCAAATGGAATCTACTTGGCTCGGTCGAACACTGGGCCCATGTGCACCAGCGAACGATTCAATACGAGGCGATTTTTCACGTCGAAGTGGTCGACGGGCAGTGGAAGATCACCCGGCAAAAAATCGTCAACGAAGACCTTGCCGGTATTCGCCAATGGCGACGCAAAATCACGAAGAAACAATAGCGTGATCGCAAGAGCTCGCGAATTCCTAATTTCGAATTCAAGCGACGCCGAGAACTTCGAAAATCTTGTCCGACGTCACGGGATCGATAATTCCGCGTTCGGTGATGATCGCGGCAATGTAATCGGCTGGCGTCACGTCGAAGGCGGGATTATAGACTTGAACGCCTTCCGGTGCCGTTGATTTACCAAAGCCCTGAGTGATTTCTTCAGCCATGCGTTCCTCGATCGGAATCTGATCTCCATTGGCAATCGACAGATCGAAAGTCGAGCTGGGAGCCGCGATGTAAAATGGAATCCCGTGATGGCGAGCCAGAACAGCTAAAGAGTAGGTTCCGATCTTGTTGGCGGAATCACCATTGGCGGCGATTCGATCGGCGCCGGTAACCACCGCCCCCACTTTGCCTTCCCGCATGACCTGGGCGGCCATCGAGTCGCAGATCAGCGTCGTGTCGATTCCGCGCTGCATCAACTCCCATGCCGTCAAACGCGCGCCTTGCAGCAGCGGCCTTGTTTCATCGACAAATACCTTGAGATCCTTGCCTTGGTCTTGCGCTTTGAAAAAGACGGAAAGTGCGGTTCCATATTCGGCCGTGGCCAAGCCACCCGCATTGCAATGAGTAAGCACGCCCTCGACTTCCTGAAGAAGCGTCACGCCGTGTTCGCCGATCGCGTGACACATTTGACGATCTTCGTCGTGAATCTCGATCGCACGCTGTAGCAATGCCGCCCGAACGGACGCCGGTTCAAGATCGGCCTCGCATTGCTCAAACGCCTGCTGCATCTGCTCAATCGCCCAAAAAAGATTGACGGCAGTTGGACGCGATTTGGCAAGATAATCGCAGACGAATTCCATCCGGCCATTCAACTGCTCGCGAGATTCCGAGTCCTTCTGCAAACCAATCACAACGCCATAGGCGGCCGCGATTCCAATCGCAGGGGCGCCACGCACACGCAACATCTGAATGGCTTCGTAGACGGTTTCGACATCGCGACACTCCAGCTCAAGAAGCTCCCCGGGCAATCGTGTCTGGTCGATCAGGATCAATTGACCATTCGCGTCGCCTTGCCAGCGCATGGTCTCAACTTTGTTGGGCGCGTTCATATCGAGTCTCAAGAGCTGCTACGAGCTGTCTTTTGCATTGATCTGGCTGCCGACAACCGGCCGTTTCGGACGGCTTAGGAGAAAAGCGGTTCGTATGGCATGTCAAACGTATCGGCCACCGGCTGGTAAGTCACTTTGCCTTCATGGACATTGATCGCATCCAGCATTGGCTGTTCATCTTTGGCCGCTTGAACGGCGCCTTTGTTTGCAAGTTTCAACGCCCAGGGTAACGTCACATTGCAAAGTGCAAATGTGCTGGTTCGACCCACCGCACCCGGCATGTTGGCAACGCAGTAGTGCACGACACCCTCTTCGATGTAGACGGGATCAGCGTGAGACGTTGCCCGAGTTGTTTCAACGCATCCGCCTTGATCGACAGCGACGTCAACAATCACGCTTCCGGGTTTCATCAGCTTGAGATCTTCACGGGTAACCAGACTCGGGGCTTTGGCACCGGGAATCAGAACGGCACCAATCACCAAGTCCGCCATCTTGAGCTGTTCCTGGATTGTATGGCGATCACTGAAAAGAACATTGACGTTGGCTGGCATGATGTCATCCAGGTAGCGGAGTCGTTCCATGTTGACATCGAGTATCGCGACATCCGCCTGGAAGCCGGCGGCGATCTTTGCGGCGTTGGTGCCAACAACACCGCCACCAATGATCGTGATATGCGCGGGGGCAACGCCTGGAACCCCACCCAAGAGAATCCCCCGTCCCATCTGAGGCCGCTCAAGGAATCGCGCGCCCTCCTGGATACTCATTCGTCCAGCGACTTCACTCATCGGCGTCAACAAAGGCAGCGTGCCATCAGGGCTGCTCAATGTTTCGTAGGCGATACTGGTGGAGCCCGAATCAACCATTGCTTGCGTTAACCCGCGCTCGGCCGCGAAATGAAAATAAGTAAACACGATCTGTCCGGGACGGATCATCGCGTACTCAGATTCTTGCGGCTCTTTGACCTTCACGATCATGTCCGCACGGGCAAAGATGTCGGCCGGACCGTCAATCATCTCGGCCCCTTCGGCCTCGTATTGTTCGTCCATCAATCCCGAGCCGACTCCGGCTCCTTTTTCGACCAGCACGGTGTGTCCGGCCCGAATCATCTCGTGAACGCCGACAGGCAACATGGCAACGCGATATTCGTCACTTTTGACTTCTTTGGGAATTCCAACAATCATCAAATCGTTCCAACAGAATGAACCGGAAAGGAACGATTTCAACAAACGCTGACCAATGTGGCAAGCGGTCTAAATGGGACATCCAGCCAAGAAGAACGATTCACTCCGATCATCGGGAAATCTCGAACAAAATCCGGCCGAGATGGCGAGATTCTGGTGTAAGAAAGGCAGTGACGAAACCCTGAGCGTCAACGATTGGATCCACCCGTTTGCGATTCAAGCCGGAACTCGATGCCACCTCATTGCCCGAGCGATACGTTCGGCCCCCGGTTCAACAACCATTTCGATGCGTCGATTGGGATTGGTTGGATCAAAAGTCCGTCAAGTTCGTCGAGATATCCGGACCGAATCGATCCGCTTCGACGATATCGCTAGAATCCGTTTCGTTCACGGCTTCATCCGGCAAGTCGACCTCGGACAAGTCCTTCTGCCCACGCTCGGAAGATGAACGTTTTTCAAGCAGCATCCGAATCGGGACTTCGCCAAAACTGAGTCCGTCCCTCAACACCCCCAGGAGATAGCGTTGGTACGATTTCGGGAAGGCATCCGGATGATTGCACTTCAACACGATCGTTGGCGGTTGCGTACCAATTTGGACCGCGTAGTAAATCTTTGGCCGCCGTCGGGAAACGATCGGGGGCGGATGATGTTGGAGCGCTTTCTTGATTAACCGATTCAAGCGAGGCGTTGACACTCGATCAAGCGATTGCTTGAACAGCATTTGCGCATGGTTGATCAGCTTCTTGACGTTCTTGCCGGTTTCCGCGGTGATGAACGCAATCGGAACATTCCACATCGAAGAGAATTGATCCCTGAGATAATCGGCCCACCGTTCGGTCGGCATGTGTTCCGCCATCAAGTCCCATTTGTTGACGACAAAAATGCAGGGCTTGTATTGATCGTTGATGTATTTGCAGAGTTGCCGATCGACTTTGCTGACCCGACTACTCGAGTCAAAGAACATCAAGACAACATCCGCGTGTCGAATGCTTCGCTTGGCGCGATGCGTGCTGTAGAACTCGATGTCAGTCCGAACGCTTTTGCCTTTTCGCAAACCGGGCGTGTCAATGGCGACAAAGGCTTTGTCGTCCAATTCGAATCGGACATCGATGCTGTCGCGTGTGGTTCCGGCAACCTCGCTTACGATGACGCGGGGTTGGCCCGTGATCGCATTGATGAAGGTACTCTTGCCGACGTTTCGCCGACCGACAATCGCCATCTTCATTTCGGGAACGTCTGGCTCTTCTCCCGGGTCCCAGCCTTCCACTAATTTGACGATTGCGTCAAACATTCTTTGCTTACGACGATTCTCCCTGGCACTGACGGGAAGCGGATCCCCGAATCCAAGTCGGTAGAACTCGGCCGTTGCCTGGGCCTCCAGCGGATCGTTGTCTGCCTTGTTGCAAACCAGCAACACCGGTTTCCCCATGGATCGGAGCCGCTCGGTGACGTTCTCATCCAGTGGCGTAAATCCGTCCTGCGTGTCGACCACGAAGACAATGGCGTCTGCCGAATTGAGCGCAAAATTAATCTGCTGATCAATTTCGTGGGTCAAGTTATCAACGTCGTTGATCCCGATCCCGCCGGTGTCCACCAATTCGACGTAAGTCCCATCGATCTCGATGACTTGCATCATGCGGTCGCGCGTTACCCCAGCGACGTCGTCGACGATGGCCAAACGGCGGCCGACGAGCCAATTGAAGATGCTGGATTTTCCAACGTTGGGTCGACCAACGATGGCGAGTTGGGGAAGTCGCATGACAATCAAGAAAAATTAGGAGAAGTTACGAATCTAATCCATCGATTGAATTTGGGCACGGGCCAAAACCGGTCGCTTGACGATTTCCCCCGGATTCGCTGAATTTGCGACGCTTCGGAATCGACTGGCACCCCTGGATGACCCCAAAAAGCCTGCCGGGTTCGAACCCTGGATTCAAATTTTTCGGGTTGGGAGTGGCGCCTACTTATCAAAACGGTTCTCCGAATCGAAAATGCATCCTTCCGGGTTTGTACGAGAAGTCCCTTGAATCGCCTACAACGTTCCATC
>CAYSXI010000009.1:0-3246 GCA_964434955.1 uncultured Pirellulaceae bacterium | reverse complement strand
CCATTTGCATCGCCTGCAGGAAGCGGGCGTTTCGGATTTGCCTCGCCCAGATTCGGCGCAGGTGGCTGCTTGGATTCAAACGATCAACGGGCTCGCGGTTCCCGAGACCGATAATTCGATCTCCGCCGATACGGCTTCCCTTGCCGCTCAGGATTCGCAACCGGCTTCCGTTCAAAGTGCCCGGCAAACCGTCCTTCCCGAATCCACGACGCAGCATTACCCACCGGCCTTGGCAGCGGATGAACGTGGCAAGGCATTGCACGTCATTCAATCGGAAGTATGCCAATGCACCCGATGCCCAGAACTCGTTCGTCAACGCCAGCAGACGGTGTTCGGCGTTGGCAATCCCGCGGCCGACATTTGTTTTTTGGGGGAAGCTCCAGGTGCCGACGAAGATCGAATGGGCGAACCTTTTGTCGGCAAAGCCGGGCAGCTGTTGACGCGGATCATTGAAGCTTGTCAGTTGGGCCGCGACGACGTTTATATCTTGAATACCATCAAGTGCCGGCCTCCCGGAAATCGAAACCCGGCGGAGGACGAGATTTCCAATTGTTGGCACTTCGCCCACCGCCAGCTGGAAATCATTCGCCCAAAGGTGATCGTTTGCCTGGGTAGCGTCGCGGCTCGGACTCTGTTGGATACAAAACAAAGCGTTGGCCGATTGCGTCAGCAGTTTCACCAATATCGTGAAAGTGCTGTCGCGGTGACTTACCATCCGGCGTATCTATTAAGGAACCCATCCGCCAAAAGAAACGTCTGGGATGATATGAAGATGGTGATGCGTCATCTGGGTGTCGAACTTTGACCCAAACCGGGCCGATTCCTGCGGGAAACGGCGGAATGACAACCGGGACCGGATGAACGAATCATTCGGAAAAATCGGCAAATTGAGCCTTCTCAGGGTTTTTGAAGAAGACTCTTCTTGTTTTTCTTGCCGGTTTCCAGACCCGCAATTACCATAAAACAACAGATTTCTGTTTTCGGTGAGCAATAATTCGTTATTGTTCTGCGCGAGCGAAATGTACAATTAAAAGTGGCAAGGCATTAACCTGATTCAAAATAGTCTTACCGAGTTTCGGTACACAGAGGAGGTCTCCCGGTATGAAATGCCGAATGTTTAGTTTTTTGGGCCTTTGCGCCGTGATGTTGAGCGTGGTCTTGATGACCTCGATTCCCGTTAGCGCCCAAGTGGGCGGTGGCGGTGGTGGCGGCGCTGGTGGCGGCGGCGGTGGCGGCGGTGATCCCGGCGACGGCGGCGGCGGAGGCGGCGATGGTGGCGGCGATGGCAACGACAATGGCCAAGACCCCGGCGACCAGTTTGTTGGTCAGGGACTCTCAGGGATCGATATCGATGCCCTGGGCGTTTTGCGTACCAAAAAGATCAAGGCAGACAACGCGCGTTTGACTCGCGATCGAATCAATGCTGCCAAAGCCAAAATGAATAAAGACTTGGCTCAGCCAAGCAAGCTTCGAAAAATTTCTTTGAATCGCTTGGAAGCTGCGATTGCCAAGAATCTTCGCGAAGGCAAAAAGATCGGCGACGATATGCTCTATCTCGCTGGCCTGACTCGCGTCACTCATGTCTTCTTCTACCCAGAAACGAATGACATTGTGATTGCTGGCCCCGCGGAAGGTTTCTTTGCCGATGCAAACGGCAAGATGGTTGGGATGGAAACTCGCAAAGTCATTTTGCAACTTCAAGACCTCGTCGTTGCTCTGCGTGCTTTCCCACCAAGCGGCAAGAAAACCAAGATGATCTCGGTTTCAATCGATCCGACCCAGGAAGGCCTGAAGAACTTCAAGAAAGTCGTCACGCAAGTGCACCGACAACTTCAAGCTCAGGGTGGTATCACGAAAAACCAGGAAGTCCAAGTTGCGAACACTTTCAAGAAAGCACTTGGCAACCAAACCGTGACAATTCAAGGCGTTTCGCCTCAATCTCACTTTGCCCAAGTATTGGTTGAAGCGGATTACCGCATGAAGCTGATCGGCATTGGACTTGAGCGAACTCCCGTCAAGATCACGACCTTTGTCGACAAAGTCAGCCCAACCGGTTTGGCGAAAAACGCTCTGCAACGTTGGTACTTTGAGCCCAACTACGAGTGCGTCCAAGTCAACGCCGACGAAACCGGAATGCAGTTGATTGGCAATGGCGTCAAATTGGTCGGTGAGAACGAACGAGTTGCCGGAAACGGCGAACGAACCAAAACGGGTCGCGACAGTGCCGCGAGCCGAGCATTCACCCGTTCTTTCACCAAGAAATACAACGACATGGCTGACAAACACCCTGTCTACGGCGAACTCCGTAACTTGATGGACTTGTCAATCGTGGCTGCCTTTATCCAGGAAATGGATTTTTATGGCAAAGCCGGTTGGAAAATGGATCTTCTCGGTAACGAAAAGAACCTGCGGGTTGAATACTTCCGCACGCCAAAACAGGTTGAGCCAGCAATCAACGCTTTCTGGAAAGGTCGCACCTTCATGACACCAATCGGTGGCGGTGTTTCGATTCAACCTCGCGTCGCCCTTTCAGACGACAATCTGAAACAAGACGAAAAAGGCCAAGTCGACAGCGTCAAAAACTCGATTCGAGTTGACGGTTTGGAAGAAGGCCAATGGTGGTGGGACTAGTTCCAACCGCTTGAATGAATCAGGTAAAGGCGAGTCAATTTTGACTCGCCTTTTTTTATTGGCCTAAGTTTTTATTGGCCCAAGCCAATTTGCTCGTCCGACTCGGCTCGCCCTGCATGGCAACTGCCGTGCTTCTCATTGGCTCGTGCTTCCAAGCGGCTCGTGCTTCCGATTGGCCGGACCTTGAGCACTTCATGGCCGAACCCTTGAAATAAAAGCAAAAAGCGCGAGCGAGTGGTTCCCTTCACTGGAAATACAAGCACGAAGCGCGAGCGAGTGGTTCCCTCGATTCCTCCGATCGCAACACCTTCAAGCCCGTTGCGCGGCGAAAAAACGCTAAACGATGCACCCTCGCGCAATCAATCTTCGAACGCCATGTTCAGATTGTTCTATCGCTCGATAAACAACGCGAAAATCAAAACCGGGCTTGGCGAACAAATCGAAATTCTCGCAACACAGAGGCTTCATCGCCAATTAGAATGCACGCGACAACCCGAGAAATCTGCGAACCCGAAAGGTCGAACCCCATGATGCGAAAACGGATTGACTGCCTAGCCTTTCTGTCACCTCTGTTCATTTTGCTGCTGCTCGGAAGTACATCCTTCGGCCCGCACA
>CAYSXI010000008.1:0-68393 GCA_964434955.1 uncultured Pirellulaceae bacterium | reverse complement strand
TTGATTTCCGATACGCTCAACAAGCCAGACTATGCGGAATTGGTGCAACAGCTTCGCCACGATTGGCGGACTCGCCGAACACCGATCGCTGTTTTGACGCGCACGTCCCATCGGAAGCGCGGTGAGATGGTTGCCGCTCGCGATCCTTTGACCGTTCAATTGCCCTGGTCGACCAACGCTTCCATTTTGGCCCGCCAGATTTCGCGACTCTTGATGTTGAATCAGCTGACACGAGTCGACGCCAACGAACGTGCATTCCATGCCGAGAAAGCTGCGGTTTGGCTTGAAAAAATCTCGAGCGATAAAAAACTGGCTGAGATCTATCAACTTGCTTCGCAGGAAAAGCAGCTGAACGATTCTCTTTTTCTTCCTTCCGTGGGTCCCCGCGTCAGCAAGGTCATTTCTCGTTTGGCGACCCGCGACGGGCAAAAGGCTCTGTTGTTGGTTGTTAATGATTCCGGTCAGCCGGCGGAGAATCGAAAGGCCTGTGCGGATGCGTTTGCCGCCTCGATCAATCGCAGTGGTACGCTGTTGACGACAACGGAAATCAAGCGGCAATACGAACGATACAATGCCAGCGAGTTTGAAGATAAAGAATCCCAGCAAATCCTGGCTTCGGTTCTGGACAGTATCGAAACACGTGCCGGCCGCCCAAAGAAAAAATAATTTGTGGCTAAATCCGCCTTGGCATTGCCCTGCTCTTCAACGCGGGCGGCTCTTTGAGTTGATGAAATCGTGCTTTCGCGGCAAAATGAATCTGTGCGACACTCCCTTTTGTGGCGGGCAGTCTGATTAGCGAAAACAACGGCCAACTCTCAACCGGCTCAAATTCTGGACCCCCAATGCCGTCTCTGATTGGCTCCAGCGCTGCCATGCGCGAGGTCTATCAGATGACGCGAAAAGCGGCACGGAGCGACGCCTCCGTCCTGATTCTGGGTGAGACGGGGACCGGGAAAGAGTTGATTGCGACCGCGATTCATCAACTGAGTGCTCGCGGGGCCGGTCCCTTCGTTCGTGTGAACTGTGGAGCGCTGCCCGAATCGCTTTTGGAAAGTGAATTGTTTGGGCACGTTCGTGGCTCGTTCACCGACGCGTCCCGAAATCGAACCGGTCGCTTCGAGGCAGCACACACCGGAACGATTTTTCTGGACGAAATCAATTCGACGACCTCTTTTCTCCAGGTCAAATTGCTGCGGGTGCTGCAAGAGCGCGAGTTCGAGCGAGTCGGCGATTCCAATACGATCAAGGTCGACGTACGGGTCGTGGCGGCCAGCAACTGTGCCTTACAGAAGGAAATGGAAGCGGGTGAATTTCGTGCCGATCTGTTTTGGCGATTAAACGTCCTTGAAATAACCATTCCGCCGCTCCGGCATCGGCGCGAAGACATTCGCCCCTTGGTCGAGCATTTTTTCAGGTTCTATCAGGAAAAGAATCAAAGCTCGTTGGTTCGCATCGCAACCGAAGCGATGACAGCGCTTGAAGACTACAGCTGGCCCGGCAATGTTCGCGAGTTGCAAAACTACATTGAACGAGCGGTGGTCATGGCGGAGGGCGAAGAACTAACGCTCGACCTGCTCCCTGCTGCGGTAACCGGCGCTTCGCGGCTGAAGACGGGGGCCCACAAAGGGTCGCTCATCGAAGATTTCATTCACAACGAAATCAAATCAACCGAAGAAAAAGACGACGCCAAGCTTTACAACCGCGTCATCGAAGACATCGAACGGGAACTGTTTTCCCAGATCCTGGACGGTTGCAACAAGAACCAATCGCGGGCCGCCAAGTGGCTCGGGATCAACCGCAACACGTTGTCCAACAAGATTAAGACGCTTGGCCTGAACTCGGACGACAACGAGTCCTAACGGTTTTTCTTGCTTTCCACGCGGTTGTTCCTGTCTTCGGTTTTCTTCGTTTCTGCTTTCGGAACCCGGCGTTCCATTTTTTCGACGTCCTGGCTGCGACGTGACTTCTTGAGCGGACGCCTACCCTCCGGCTCTGCCTCGATCATCTTTTTTGGGTAGGCCTTGGGCGTGTCCATTCGCATCTTTTTGTCGTTGTTGTAACCGCGCGGTTTCATTTCTGGGACATCAACAAAAGGCTCTTTTGGATGGCCCTGCTCTTTGAGTTTTTTGATGACGTCTTCCAGCGTGCCCTGCCTCTTGAAATAGGCCCGTGCATCTGAATCGTTCATGTCGATCTTCAGAATCTCGCGATAGGCCCGCTCCGCCTCGGAATTGTTTTTCTTCTTCAACTGGAACTCGGCCACTTTCTTGAGCTCGACTTTCAAGCGCTTTTTGATCTGCGCCTTACGCATTTCAAGCTCAAGCATTTCCTCCTTGAACTCTGTCATCGCCTGGCGGTAGTCCCGCATGACCGGGCGAACCTTGAGGTCACGAATGGGGCTTTTGAAAGGTTCGAGGTCGAATTCGAAGCCGCCATCATTGCTTCCGCAAACTTTGTAAAAAACGTTTGGGCTGATATTTCGTTTGAACGAGCGAACGGAGCCGTCCGAAAAGGCAAACACGGCGCCTTCGTCATGGGCCGATCCAAATCCAAAGGCACTCGACGACTTCAGATTGCCGATCATGTTCCCCTGATCTATCTTTCCTTCCGGGTCCCAGTCGTTGGCACCTCGGGCGCGAGCCAGGCCTGCGGTCATCCAGGCTTGAGCTCGAACGCGGCTGCCCATTCCCTTGTCGATTTCTCCAAGCGTTTCGCCAAACATGATCGTATTCGATGTCCCGTCGCGTATCGTCTCCAACCGGACTCGGCTTCTTGATGACATCGGCCCAACGTAAGGCCGTCGTTCGACACCCGGATGACGTCCGCCGGAAAACGCGCCGGCATTGCCCAAATAGTTGGTTGCCGCGATTTGTTTTTTAAGCTTCCAATCATCTTTAACTTCCGATGCCAGTTGGATGCCGTAGTCATCCGAATCGCGATCCTCGGCGAGCGGCTGAATTGCAATGATGGTGTCTTCGAATTCGATTTTTGCCAGGATATCCGAAGGACAATTGAATAAATCAACCTGGGTCGTGATGACTTCGTCGACACCCTCGATGGCTCCAAACCATTCGTACCGAACATCAAACTCGTCGATGTACTTGTACATGTTGTACATCGTCGGGTTCACTTTGCTGTAAATGTTATTCAGCTCGATAAAAGGCATGAGTTGTGCCAGTGAAGAAGCGTTTTGTGCCCGCTTCCAGAAAAACTCTCCGTCTTTATCGAGCCACTCTTCTTTCTTGATCGCGTTTCCGTGGCCCAGGGTGCCGGGCGGAAGTCGTTTGTAAGCGTCGTGAAAGTTATGTGCGCCGATCACGATCTGCCGCAGGTTGTTCGAGCACTTCACTTTGCTCGCGTGCTCTTTGGATCGAACCAGCAAGGGCAAGGCCAATGCAACCAGAACGAGAATTGCCGCGAGGGTCGTGATCAAATCGATGATTGAAAAACCGCTTCGTCGCGTCAGCATTTGATTGCTTTGCATTTGAACACCCCTTCGATTGTCTTTTTGGTCCGAACCGTGAATACCGTAAGGCTAGACGAATCGAACGGGGAATTCAAATTTCACTGGTTTAGCGATTCATTTTTCGACAGACGATTTTTGCCAGCATTTCGAGAGAATCTACTTGCTCGATTCCGTATCGATGGCAGGCAATATCGACGTTCCCTTTTCGCCAAAAACCACAGGGGCAACACAGGACGAGCTTGCCCGTACAGCGAATAATCCCAGCTCCAGAAGTGTCATTGGAGCCTTGGTCGCCGGATCAAAGTACATGGCGATCAGTGCTGCACTTTCCTGGGCACGACATTGCAGTCCACCTCTTTAGTTGTTGTCCCATTCTTTAGACAGCTCAACTGCATCTTTATTTTTGGAGTACTGGTTAAGCAACATCAGTCCCTCGTTGGGGTTGCTCAACGCTTTTGTTTTTCGACGCGTCACGCTCTCATCGGCTTTTTCTTGTTTTATTGGATATGTCAAAATTGCAACAACCGAGTTGGAATCTTTGGAGAATTGAATCTCCAAACTGCGTTTCGATGAAAATTCAATTTTCATTGAAGGTTGTGAATCGCCATCCCAGCGTAATTTTAGAAACTCTTCTTGCATCAATTTGGGCACGATTGCGTTGGTCGACATTTCTGTCCGAGAGCCATCAGTTTCATTCCAACTCCATTTGAGACTCTGTTCCTCATCTGTTGCGTTGGGCAACGGGGGTTGCGGAGACGAGGGTCCGTTTTCTCCACCGTCGTCCTCGGACGAACACCCTGCACCAATGGCAAAGCAGCAAACCAACAAAACCACGAATCCAAACAAGCGAATTTTGAAGTCGACCATCGTCATGGATTCACAGCTCCAACCCTCAAATCTAGACGTCGAGATTTCGGACTTCGAGTGCGTGCTTTTCGATAAACTCGCGTCGCGGCTCGACTTTGTCTCCCATCAAGACCCGGAACATCTCAGCGGCGGCGCCGCCGTCCTCCATGCTTACCTGGATCAATGTTCGGTTGTCCGGATCCAGCGTGGTTTCACGAAGCTCTTCCGCGTTCATCTCACCCAATCCTTTAAATCGAGTGACCTGAAGGCCTTTTTCGCCAGCGTTGCGAATTGCGTTGAGCAAACCTCGGAGGTCTTCGATGTCGGTTTCGTTTTCACCTTTTCGGAAAACAAACCGTGGCTCCTCAATGCCCGTGCGCTCTTGCGGCAAAAGGGACTCGATATCGAATCCAAATTCCGAAAGTTCTTTCAAGCCGGCGTTGATCGTTTTGACTTCGTGGAATTCCGTGAACTGAATCTGATCTTCACCCGATTCGTTTTCTTCTCCTTCGGCTTCCAATTCGCCGCCTGTTTCTTCCTGGTTTTTCAACAGCTCGTCGAGCTCTTTACGTGAGGTCAGCCAGTTGGATTGGTTTCCGATGGCAACGTGATAGACGGGCAACTTACCGCTGTTCACATCCATTCGTTCGGCGTGAGTTCGGAGGTTGATACCCCGCCGCTCGAGAGCCTGGATTGATTCTTCCATCGTTGAAAGGGTCAAGCAAAGCTTTTCCATCGCATCGCCTTCGACCTTAAGGCCGGTATCCGATTCGATCGATGATTCCTCAAGACCTCGCTTGAGCATTTGCTCTTTCATCTCGTCGTCGGTTTGAACGTAATAGGTTTCCTTGCGGGATCGAACACGAAAAAGCGGCGGTTGCGCGACATAGACATGGCCTTTTTCAATCAACATGTTCATTTGTCGATAGAAAAAGCAAAGCAGCAACGTTCGAATGTGGGAGCCGTCTACGTCGGCATCGGTCATGATGATGATCTTGTTGTATCGCAATCGGGAAAGATCCTGATCGGGACCTGTACCGACATTGATCGCGCTAATCATGCTCTGCACTTCTTCGTTCGCGAGCACTTTCTCGTCGCGGGCTTTGTAGGCGTTAATGATCTTACCGCGTAGGGGAAGAATCGCCTGAAATTCCTTGAGTCGACCGCCTTCCGCACTTCCGCCGGCCGAGTCACCTTCCACGAGGTACAATTCGCACTTTTCGACTTCCTTGCTGAGGCAATCGCGAAGTTTGCCAGGCAGCCCCCCGCCACCCAAAACCGACTTGCGATCCCGCAGCAGCTTTTTGGCTTTCCGTGCCGCTTCGCGGGCTTCGGCGGCCAAGACACCTTTTCGAACCAGGACCTTGGCGATCTTCGGGTTCTCTTCGAAGTACTTGTTCAAGTGTTCGGTGACGACGCCGTTGACGATCGACTTGATCTCCGGATTGTTCAACTTCACTTTGGTTTGCGATTCAAATTTTGGTTCCGCGATACGAACCGAAACAATCGCGGTCAAACCCTCTCGGAAATCTTCACCCGTCGGAACGATTTCCTTGAACATGTTTTCTCGTTTGCCGTAGGCATTCAACGTTTTCCGCAACGCGTCGCGAAAACCATCAAGGTGGGTCCCGCCGGAGATCGTATTGATATTATTCACGTAACAGTGAATGTTTTCTGTGTACTCTTCCGCGTATTGAAACGCGACTTCGACGTAACTTCCTTCGAGGTCGCCACCGATGTAGACGATGTCCTTATGGAGTGGTTCCGAGGAGCGGTTCAAGTGTTCAACGAATTGAATAATTCCCTGTTCGTACTGAAACGTCTCGCCTTCGTCGGATCGTTCGTCTTTGAAAATGATCTTCACACCACGATTCAAAAACGCGAGTTCCTGCAGACGTTTATGGAGCACGTCGAACTCGAATTTGTGTGACCCAAACATTTCCGGGTCCGGTTTGAAAGTGGTTTTCGTTCCCGTTGACGAAGATTTACCGATTTTGGTGACTTCGCCTTGAGGCTTGCCGCGCTCGTATTCCTGCTGATAGACGCCGCCTTGTCGACGAACTTCGACCTCGCACCACTGCGAAAGAAAGTTAACGGCTTTGACCCCGATACCATGGAGGCCGCCGGACGTCTTGTATGCGTCTTTGTCGAATTTGCCACCATACTTGAGCATGGTCATGACACCTTCCAAAGCCGCTTTGCCAATGCTCGGATCGTGATCAACGGGAATTCCTCGACCGTCATCTTTGACCGTGCAGGAGCCATCGGTGTTGATGGTGACATGGATCACCGTCGCATGGCCCGCCATGACCTCATCGATCGAGTTATCGACGACTTCGGAGACCAGGTGGTGCAATCCGCGACTGCCAGTATCGCCCACATACATCCCCGAACGTTCTCGAACGTGTTCAAGGTCGGACATGTATCGCATCTGATCCGCACCGTAGTTGCCTTCGACTTTATGCGGATTGGACTGGGCCATCATTTCCGAATTTGGCGTTTCGGAAGTCGGCGAATCGTTATTTTGTTCTTCGTTTTGTTCTTCTGTCATGTTTAACCATCATTTCCAATCTGACCTACTCGGAACCGAATGTCCCGAATTTTTGCCAGCTGGGGATTTTGTTGTAGTTGAGTGACAAGTTTCTTTTTTTGAAATGAAAGTTGTTGGTGGATCGCAGAGTTGGAAACGATGACTTCCAACACGCCGCGTCGCAAATTTCCCGGGCGCGTATCCGCGGCCACTTTGGGACCGACGGTTGCTTCCCATTCTTTTTCCAATTGGCGGCTCGCCTGACTTGAAGCGACCGAGTATCGCGTCATGACTTTTGCCGCCAGGTTTCCAGCCGTGCTGGTTGGCTTGAAGTACTTTTGTCGCCTTCTGACGTCCTCGACCGTTCGTTGAAACTCCGTTTCCTTTTGGTCGGGCAAATCTCCGCCGCTGGTTGATTCCGGTTTCGAATTGTTTTCCATCATGGCGTTGGATATGTCCGCGTTTGCACCCGAATTTACCCGGGCGACCATTTCGTAACCGGATCCTAATTCCTGTCTCGGGAAAGCGGCATGATGACATAGCCGTAACTCTCGCCACTTCGACAGTAGGCGGCCGATTCGCCGTCCTCAATGTCGAGCGTAAAGTTATTATCCGGCTCAAGGACCTTCAAAAAGTCGGCAACGAACCGATGATCCAGGGTGATCGTCATTTCGCTATCGTCGTAAGGCACCGGCATCTCAATTCGCGATTGCCCCACATCGGCAGTTGAATTCGAGAGTACCAATGAACCCTGTTTGAAAGTGAAGTCGATTCCGCGGCTTTCCTCGCTTGCAACAATCGCCGCCTGTCGCAGCGCGCTATGCATTTGTCCAACCGGGATATCGATTTTGGTCGAATCCTGTCGCGTTGGAATGACATCTCTCCATTTCGGAAATCGCCCTTCGACGAGCCGAGTAGAGAATACAACATTTTCCTGTTTGACGACGAGATCATTTTGTTGCGTGGCAACTTTGACTGGCTCTTCGCCACTTGGCAAAATCCGATCCATCAATTGCATGCTTTTGGCGGGAACGATCGTTGTTTGACCGCCGGTCCCAGGATCTCCGACGGCATTGATAACGCCTTCCATTTTTGCCAATCGACGGCCGTCCGTTCCAACCGCAATGATTTTGGCTTCTTCAAATTCCAGAAGAACGCCGCCCAAAGCGTAACGGCTACTTTCCGCGTCGGTCGCAAAAAGCGTCCTTTTGATCAACTCGCGGAACACATTGGAGCTAACCTCAAAATACGACTCCGAGTTGAACTCATTGATCATCGGAAATTCGTCAGGGTTTTGACCCTGGAGCTCAAACCGACAATTCTGGCCTGTGATGATCGTCCGTTCAGAATCCGCATCGATCACCAATTCATCATCGGTGCTTTCACGAAGAATCAAACTCAATCGTGACACGGGAATAATCGCCGCGCCAGCCGCTTCGACCTCGACGTCGGCAACCTCCATACGTACGCCGACTTCCATGTCTGTCGCCGTTAGTGTTGTTTTGTCTTCCGTGCATTCGATCTTGATATTTTGCAGGATCGGTTTGGGGCTGCGGCTCGGTGCAACCGCTGCCGCCAATTGAAACGAAGCAAAAAAGGAATCGCGTTTTATCTTGAGTTTCACAAAAGATCCTTCCAGAACTATCTTTTACTTATCTGTTTTTTATTGTTTTTATTAATGCGAACCAAAATCTGTTGAAAAACGCGGTTCGCAATCCAATGGTTCGGCAATTCTTTGATTTTTGACTGTTGAAAAGCTGTTATCGAATCGTCACTAACTCGTCGAAAACCAATCGATAAGTTTGTCGAAAACTGGAAACATCAAGGCAGAAAACATACACCTGCCAGATATCAACAGAATTCAACAAATGATCAACAGTTTTTCCATAGGTTATCGGGACCTGTACTCCTTTGAATCGGCCGATACTGAAACCGCCTGTACCGAAACGGCATGGTCATGAAGCTGATCGTTGACGTGTTCAATCAGATCGACCACTTCCGGTAGATCCTGGGTTGAGGCAATCTTGTTGTAAGCGTGCATGACGGTCGAGTGATCGCGGCCTGAAAAGTAATTACCGATTTTCTGGTAACTCAATTGGGTCTTGTTTCGAATCATGAAAATCGAAATGTTTCGCGCGAAGGCAATTCTTTTCTGACGTGAACTTCCCTGAATGGTCTCGAGGTCGATATCGATTCGCCGGCAAACGATATCCAAAATTCTCGCAACAAGTTCCCCGGATTCTTGCTGAGAATCAAATGAACCTGGACGGGGCGGATCCTCCTGCGACTTCGCCTCGATTTGATTGACTTTGGCGTGGCAGAAATGCTGAGAGATGTCGGCAAACGAAACATTCTTCCGAAGCGAAAGAGAATGGATCGTATCGGTCGACAGCTCTTGATCAAATTGGGCCTGCAGCTGCTCGATGATCTGTTGTTTGCCCACCGGCCCCGGAAAATTGACTGGTAAAAGCGTGCCCGCAGAAATTCGGGAAGCCAGCCGATCTGTGATCATCGAAAGCGAATGGGGTGCTGAACGCGACGTAAACAGGGCGATTTGGCCGTTATCAATGAACTGATCGATCAACTTTTCAAGTTGCAATGCTGCTCGAGGCTGGCCCGATATCTTCTGCAAGTCCTCAAACAAGATGACGCCCGGCGTTTCAAAACGTCGCAGATAGTCATCGGAAGTCTGCGTGTAAATTGACTTGCCAAAGTCGCGACAAAACTCGGCCACACAAACGCGGATGATCTTCGGTGAGGCCAATCGATGACCGAATTGTTCGACAATTCGCTTGGCAAAAGCAATCGCGAGGCAACTCTTGCCACTGTACCCAGGCCCATAAAAAATGATCGGCGAGAATTGACCTAAGTTTTGTTCGATCCGGTCTTCTTCATTCAGGTATTCTCCCAAGCGGTTATAAAGCTGGAAAACCAACTTGTTCTGAATATCGCCAACGAAGGAAGGAAGCCGCGCAGCCACCGGCGCAAAGGAATCATCCAGGTCGGAAAAGTCGAATTGAATGGTGAAGGAATCGGCCAAAATTTCCGCCGGAAAATCAAGCAAAAATCGGTAGTCTCAGGACCCCGAATTTTACCATTTTTTGCCCTTTTCCACGAGCCATCCATTCACTTATTTTCCCCGGAAAAAGCGGATATTTTTACCTGTTCCCGGGGCCAAATGCGGCAGTTTAGCTAGCCGAAAGAGATCGACGAAGACGGGTGGCAATTTCGACAAATCGATCCACCGTATGATCGACCTCTTCGCGGGTAGTATCCACGCCCAAACTCAGGCGAATTGAGCCCTCGATGAATTTGGAATCAAGCCCCATGGCCTGAAGGACCGGCGATGGCTCACTTGAACCGCTGGCACAAGCCGATCCCGTCGAGAAACAAAGCCCTTCCAGATCCGCAGCCATCAAGATCGCCTGGCGATTCAAGTTCGCGAATCCAATGTTGGACGTATTGGGCAATCTTTCCGCGTTACGACCGTTGATGACGATCTCACCGACCGATTCCTCGATTCGCCTTTCCAAGAGATCACGTAACTTCTCGATGCTGGCCGAAGCCTCGAGTCGCTCAGAAACAAGCTGGGTCGCACGGAGGAAACCGGCAACCAAAGCAATATCTTCCGTTCCCGGCCGCAACGCCAATTGTTGACTGCCCCCGTAAAGCAGTGGGTCAATTTCAACCTTTGAGCGGACCAATAATCCTCCAACTCCCCGTGGCCCGTAAAACTTATGTGGAGAAATTGTCATTAAGTCCACGCCCAGGTCCGCAAAAGAAAGCGGGATTTTTCCGATTCCCTGGGATGCATCGCTATGAAATAAAACTCCTTTTGATTGGCAAAAAGCCGCCGCCTGTTGAACCGGTTGAATCACGCCCGTTTCATGGTTCGCGACCATACAGCTCACGAGGGCCGTGTTTTCGTCGACCAAGTCGTCAAGCCGATCGATCGAGCAAACACCATCGGCATCACTTGCCCAAGTTTGGACGTCGAATCCCTGCGATTTTAAATACTCGGTCGCATTAAGGATACTTGGATGTTCAATGGAAGAAACAACGATTCCTGTTCGGTTCAAGGTTCGCTTTTGAAATTGGCCACCCCCAATCAATGCCAGGTTGTTTGATTCCGTTCCTCCACTCGTGATGACGATCCGGTCCGCGTCGACGCGATCACAATGTCCACCGAGAATCCGAACAATTTCCGTCTTGCACTGCTCCAGGTATTTGCGAGCCCTTTGCCCAAGTTGATGCTGGCTTCCCGGATTCAAGAAAGGGCGCAAGTTCGCCTGATGAATTTCATCCGCAACGCGAGGATCCAGCGGAGTGGTCGAGTTGTAATCTAGATAAACCGAAGCAGGCATAAATTCAGTAAAATGACTTGCAGCCTAGGGAGGCGAAAATGCTATTGCTGAACCAATCGACGCGGCTATGATTCAGCGAAATCAAGGAGTTTCATGACATCTTCGCACGATACTACCGAACCGGCAAACGTGTCCGCGCCAAGCGAGCTTACCGAACTTTCCGAGTCGGGCCGAGTTGAAGCCGTTCTTTTTCTGGCCTCAAGCCCGATGAACAGCCGTAAAATCGCGCATTTGGCCGGCCTGGAGGATGGAACGAAAGCGCGGACGTTAGTCAAACAACTTAACCAAAAATACGATGAAGTTGGCCGGTCTTTTCACATTAAGCAAATTGCCGGCGGTTATCAGTTGATGACACGCCCACAGTTCGCGAGCTGGCTTCGTCGACTGGATCACGTCCCTGCAACCGTTCGATTATCGGTGCCAGCAATGGAAACTCTTTCAGTCGTCGCCTACCGACAGCCGATACTGAAATCCGAGATTGAAGCGGTCCGCGGTGTTAGTTGTGGTGAAATGCTGCGGCAATTGCTCGATCGTGGACTCGTCAAAATCGCTGGCCGAAGTGAAGAACTGGGCCGACCCTATTTTTACGGAACGACCCCCAAGTTTTTGGAGGCATTTGGTTTGGCTAATTTGGAAGCCTTGCCGAGAGCCAATGAATTAAAGGGACGCGGGTTGCCGAAAACCGTACTAACACCACAAAATGGAACCACGTCTTCAACGTCATCCAACATGATTGAAAGTGAACTTGAGGAGTCAAACGTGAGCGTCGCTATCTCACAAGATAACACTGATTCTTTGAACGTCGAATCTCAAGACCCTGCCGTCACGATTGCGGGCGATGAGAATCTGGCCAACCCTTCGGAAACTCCGGTCGTCAACGAAGTCGAAGACGAAGAAAACTGGGTCGAAGAAGAAATGTATGACGACGACGAAGAAGACGACGACGAAGAATATGAATACGTCGATGAAGAAGAGGACGATGAGCTCGAGGAAGGTGAAGAGGGCGACGACCTCGACGACGAAGACGACGATGATTACGATGACGGCGACTGGGATGAGGACGACGAAGAAGGAGATGAAGAAGAAGACGACGAGGAACTAGAGGACCACTGGGAAGAAGTCGAAGACGACGACGAGGAAGAAGAGTGGGACGAGGAAGACGACGACGACGATGGCGATTGGGAAGAAGACGACGACGAAGCTGAGGAGGAAGAAGAGGACGAAGACCTCGAGGAAGGTGACGATGGCGACGATGAAGAAGAGGACGACGAAGAAGACTGGGACTAACGCCGCGCAGTCCGATCGACTTGATTGATCAAAGCCTCAATCAAAGCCGTTCAAGTCAAGTCGCCAAAATCAAAACAGAATGCCGAGATCAAAAAAGGTCTCGGCTTTATTTTTGCCCCGTTCGAAAAGCCGCCCGAATCCAATCGATATCAGATTGACTCAGCTTTGACGCATCCACACGAATCAGGCGACCGCTGACATCTTCGATGACGATTTCAGATTCGGTACAAGCAATCGGCCGGGCATAGATGGAATGTTCTCCTTTTTTACTTTGCCAGTTGCGCGACTCGCCGATGCAGAAATTCCATTTTTCATCGATTCCGAAGCGGCGTTCGGCGAACGTTCGAATATCTTTTTGAAGGCTTGTTTTCGGGTGTTTTCTGGCGATTTTGAGAATGCTTTGAATGCTCTCTGGCGACGCCTTTCCCTTCAATGCATAGATTTTTTTGACGGTCCGAAAATCTTCGAGCGCGTTTTTAAAATGAAGTTTTGTTTTCAACGCTTCCTGAAAAACCATGGCACTCTCGGCAAATTCGGAATCCAGCTTGCCGACCGATTCCGCGTCGGTAATCCGAAAACCAATGTCGACCAGTTTTTGGGCATCGGCACCTGGGTCGGTGCGAATGTCCTCGGCGAGCTTCGCGAAGATTGAGGCAATGTCGGACTTGATCGTGCCGCGGTATTTTTTGAGTTGACGGAGCGGATCGCTTTTGGAAATTTTTCCATCTTCGGGAAGCAGCTTGTAAAAAGGAGCGATGATCTTCGCCGCCGAATAGAATTCCGACTTTTCTCGAAAGGATTTCGATTCTCTTAAAGCGGCTTCAAGCTTTCGCGCGGTTGCAGGATCCAGGGTCGCGCCGACTTCGGCTCGAGCCTCCTTGATTCGATTGAGGAAAAAATTGTAATTCTCATCGGGCTTGCCCGTGAAAAACCCGAGCAGTTTTACGTCTGCATCAAAAATGAAAAACGCAGGCGGTTTGACTTTTCCTGGAGTGCCAAATTTGGGACGAAGGTCAGCAAACGCTTTCGAATCGGAATGAATCGTAATCGTGATAAGCTGATCGAGTTGATTTCGAATCGGTTTTGAGTTTCGACAGATCGCGATGATCTCCTGAACCAAACGATCTTCCGGGTCGCCCGCGAACAGACAGATCGGTCGACCGGTCAAATGGGACGTGCGAAGCGCATCATCAAGGATTTTCTTTGCCGCTTGATCGCGCGCTTCGGCGGCTTTCTTTGCTTGTTCATCCGGATCCAGCGTCTCCTGCTTTGGATCGCGGTCGGTTCCGTCCTTTCCCTGTTTCGCGGTTTGAGAAGGAGCATTCGTTGCCCCAAAAGTCAGGACAAAGATCAATACAGCGAAAATGCGAATCATGACTCACCTGTTGTCGTGTAAACTCGAGAAACACCTCCGAAAGTCTGATCGGGAAGCATGAAACTTTGATGAAAAGCGAAACAAAAACAGCCTCGACGTCGCGGCTCGAAACAATGTTTTGACAGCATCCACTCGGCAGAATTCCAGGAGGCTGGGTCCAAAACACGGGAAAGAGGTTGGTTCTGCCCAAAAAAAGGTGTTTTTGAACGATTTTGGGAGCGGGGCACTTTGACACTGGTTTTGGTTTGAAATCAAATACTATTCCGCTCTATCCACACCATCTCAATTAATCAGTGAGAGCTCTGATGCGAATTGCAAAAATCCTGGCGAGCGTCGCCGCACTTTTGATGTTGACCGTTTTGCTCACAAACAGCCTCGAAGCCCAACGACGTGGCGGCGGCGGCTTTGGTATGCGAGGTATGGGCGGCGGCAATAATTCGTCGATGGCTCTCCTTCGTATGGAAGAAGTCCAAAAAGAAATCGGACTATCAGAAGATGCCATGCAAAAGATCAGTGACATCATGGAAGACGTCCAGGAAGAAATGCGAGCCGAAATGGAAGGGCTGCGCGATATGGACCGCGAAGAACGCCAGGAAGCAATGGCCGAGATTCGCGAAACACTCGCCAAGGTGAACGCTGACGCCCAGAAAGAAATGAACAAGCTGCTCAGCGAAAAACAAAAAACACGACTCCAGGAATTGGTTGTCCAACAAATGGGCGCCCGGGCGCTGATGAATAAAGACATCCAAAAGAAGCTCGAGATCAGCGAAGAGCAAGTTGAAAAAATGGAAAAGGTTGTCGCGGACGTTCGCAAAGAACAGCAGGAATCCTTCCAGGAAATGCGTGAAGAAATGCAAAACGGTGGTTCGTTCGATCGCGAAGCGATCCGCGAGCTGATGGAAGAAATGCAATCCAAAACCAATGACGGTTTGATGGAAGTTTTGTCCGAAAAGCAAAAAACGGCTTTTGGCAAAATGAAAGGCAAAGAATTCAAGTTTCCAGAGCGACGACGGGGTCGACGCGGTGGCTAATTGAGCCTTCAATCGAATCCAAGAACGCCGGGCCTTGATAGCTCGGCGTTCTTTTTTGCGCGAACATTTCCCGACCCTTCTTCTTTCTCGGCAATTCTCTGCGCCTCGGCCGCCTGTTCGGCTTGCGTCGCAACGTTCGTTGCGGTTCAGACTCGAGACTGCTTCACCAATTGCCCAACCAGGGCCTCCGAACCCCTTTCATCCGCTTGCGACGCGTCGGCTTCGGACGCGGATACAGGGACCAGCCAAAGCAAGTTGACGGGGTCATCTTGAATCGGTTTGGCTTTAATTGGCTGCGTCGAAAACTGGTCGTGGCAGAAAAAGACCGCCTCAAAACCATCTAACAGCCCGGGTGGCAACGAACTCGTATGCCCGTGTCCGAGCCAGGTGAATTGATGCCAGGGAAAGTTTGCCAATCCGCTGATCCAACCCAACAAAGATTCGAGATCGGCTTCTGACGGAATGCGCATTGCGAGCTCGATCCGGCGAATGGCAGAGGGGTTTTCGGTGGCCAGTTCGACATTGGGCATGGAACACAGCCCTAGTCCGATGGTCACAGCGACCAGGTCCGCTCCGTCTTTGAAACACTGAACGCCCTTCGGCGGCCATTTATTTCCATCGATTGAAAAATAGCGATCGAGTTCCGGCCAACGCTCAGCCAGCGCCCCAAGAAAATCTTCCTGGTAGGTCTTAAAGGGGTTCAGTTGCTCCCAGTTTTTCCAATACTGGGCAGCCCGGCGGACTCGTACTTCGAGATGGGACTGTTGTGGCATTGGCCAACAGATCGGGTTCTCGGTTCGGCATTCACGCGAATAACCGTGAAAGCTCTCCATGCCACTCCAGGGCGGAATCACCGCGATAATATCTTCGTCTTCCAGCAGGGCAACTCCGTTGCCTTCTTCGAACCAAACGAATCTCAGCTTGTCGGTTTTCAGCGGAGGTGAGCCGTCGGGGGTGGCGCAATAGGTTCTTGGAAGAACCGGGGGAATGCCCATCTGCATTTCCTGATCCGAGAGGACCAAGGGCCCTTTGATCAGGTTCCGAATCCAGACGGCACGCGTACCGAAATTGGAATGTTGGGGTGCGTGAAGATAGAGGTAGGCCACCCGGGAATCCTGCTCCACCATGGCATCGAGAGAGCCAAAAGGCGAAGATTCAAACAATAACGTGTCGGGTTCCAAGATTCGGTCCGTCGAAAGACTGGCCTAACGGTCGGTCGCAGCGCGTCGTTCAGGCCAAAAAACGCGGCTCGCAGCTTTTGCGCGAAACAAATATGATGTCAAACTAGTACAATACTAGTGCTTTGTCCATTTTTGGTCAGGGGTCAGATCGATCGGGTTCTGAACGAATTGGGACGGGGGCGAATTCAAAGCATCAACTGCCATTGCCGAGCCGCGGGCAGGTTTCGCCTTCGCCGAGCCAAAACAATCACCAATAAATCGGCCCTCGCGGCGAGTAATCACGATGGGGCGCCACGATGGGGCGCCATCGCGAACGGGTAAATCGCGATTGGGAATCGACCGCGAACTTCATCCTTGGATCACCAACAAAAGATGTCAAAAGAAATAGCAATCACAGTCGATTCGCTGCGGAAAACCTATCGTGGCGGACTTTTTTATCGCAAGGAACTGGAAGCCCTAAAAGGTATTTCGCTGGAAGTGGGCAAAGGCCAGACGTTTGGGCTGTTGGGTCCCAATGGTGCCGGCAAGACCACGCTGCTCAAGATCCTGATGGGGATCATCAAAAAGTCGGCCGGCAATGCTGAGATGCTCGGGTTTCCCGCCGGCAGCCGCGAAGGTCGAAAAAAGATCGGCTACCTTCCCGAGCAATTGCGAATGCCCAATCATCTCAACGCGTACAACGCGCTTGAGTTGTACGGAAACCTGAGCAACGTTCCGAACAAGATCATCAAAGAGAAACAGGACGATTTGTTGGAGCGAGTGGGGTTGGCGGCCCGCGCCAAAGACAAGGTCAGCAAATACTCCAAGGGGATGCGGCAGCGACTTGGCTTGGCCCAGGCGCTTTTGCATGAGCCGCAACTGTTGATCCTGGACGAACCGACCGACGGTCTGGATCCAAGAGCCCGCGCCGATGTTCGCCAGATTTTGAGCCAGTTGAGTGATCAAGGCGTGACGATATTTCTGAACAGCCACATTCTTCAGGAAGTCGAACTGATTTGTGATCACGTCGCGATCTTGGATCAGGGCGTTCTCAAATACAGCGGTCCTGTTTCCGAGCTCGGAGCTTTCGTTAAATCGCAATCGGATCCGTCGAAGAAAACTTCCATGCGGGTCGAGTTCGAACTCATTGGCGGCGGCCAGGTGGTCGAACAAGTTTTCCCGGCTCATGAAGTGATCCAGTATGAGCGCGTCGCCGGAGACGGAAATCACCACAAAGTCAGCGTTCAATTGCAAAGCCAGGACGAGATCGACAAGCGGATCGATCAACTTCGGCAAAATCAGGTGAGCATCCTTGGGCTGGCTCGAGAGCAAGTCTCGCTCGAATCCGCGTTCCTGCAACTTTTGGAATCGCCGAATTCGCCCAACTAGCAGCGCTTCGATTCTTCAAAACAACCATCATCCATTTATCTACAAAAGATCATGCTTCGACCTTATTTGGCAATTATCAAAGACTCGTTTCGTGCGGCGATCGCAAATCGTGTGCTGGTCATCATGCTTGTCTTGATAACCGTTTTTCTCGCGGTGCTGGCACCATTTCGAGCGATCGAAGAAGCGCCGTGGAAAATGTATTGGATGTCCCATATCGAAATGCCGGACGCAGCGATTTCTTTGCTGGTTGAAAATCGCGAGAACGAAAAGCGTAAGGACCTCAAACGGATTTGGGAGCTGATGCCGGAAAAAGCTCGCGATGAAGCCAAAGAGTATTACGAATACGACAAAGAAAAAATCGATGATGCGGGCGAATTTGATCCCGAGAAAGAAGGCTTTAACCGACTGGAGTTTTACAAGCGATTTACCGAAGGCCTCAACACGATCATCGAAAACGAGAAGTTGTACGATGACAAAGTCTTTGACAAAGACAAATTGTTTGATGCGGAAGCGCGATCCCTGATTGACTACGGCGTGGACAAGCTGTCGCCCGAACAGACGCAGCGACTCAATCGACTTCTGATTACCCAAGCTTTCAACGGAAAGATTAAGCCGCCAAGTGATTCGAGCTTGCAATTCGGTTACCTGTTTTGGGACTGGTTCACCATCGCCAACGGAAAAGTCTTCCTGCACGAGCAGATTGCTTCGTGGCTGCCCTGGGTGCTGGAGTTTTTCGTCCTCTCAATCGGGCTTTTGATTTCGATTCTGGTGACGGCCCCGATCATGCCGAGCATGTTTGAACCGGGTTCGTTAACGTTGTTAATGAGTAAGCCGATTCATCGCTGGGCGCTCTACATTTCGAAGTTTTTCGGAGCTTGTGCTTTCGCAGCACTTCTTTCGACATACCTGTTCATTGGACTTTGGCTGATCTTTGGTTTTCGCCTGGGTTACTGGGACCGAAGTCTGTTGATTTCGATTCCGCTTTATGTGTTTGTGTTTGCGATCTACTACTCCGTGAGTGCCTTTTTGGGAATGTTCTTCCGGAACACCATCGTGGCGATCATCGGAACCATCGCTTTTTGGGGTTTTTGCTTTGGCGTGGGCGAAACCCACAAATCATTCGACAAAGTTCTTTATCTCAAAAACAACACGGGTGTCGTAACGTCCGATGATGCGATCATTCAGACAACGCGAAATGGCCTTACCAACTACTGGGATGAAGATAGTCGAACCTGGAAGCCGACTTTAATTACCGGGGATGTCGTCAGAAACGGCAATGAATTTGCATTGGGCTTTGCGTTTCCCCTGGTTCCGAAAATCGTTGTGCCGCAAATTGGCAGCCCGGTCTACAACGAGGAATACCAAGTCTGGCTGAACTTTGCCTCGGGAATTGGCGACGCACAAAACATGCAGAACCAAAGTCCACTGCTTCGCTGTTCCAAGTCAAATCAGGAGCTGGACCCCCACATGGTTCGCGGCTTGCCTCCTTATCCAATCGCGTTCCTGACAAATGGTTCCAAGGAAACTTTATTGGTCGACGCGCGTGGCTCGTTCTGGCTGCTGGCGCAAAACCCACTCGATTTGCCGGCTGCGGAACCGATGGGATTCAATCCTCGTGGCGGACCCGTCAAGGTCGAAACAGGCGGAGGAACAAACCAGCCGAAGGGCAAAAAGTCCGATGCTGCGAAACCAGCTGAGGGGCCCGAAAAATCAAAAGCGGAAAAGCCGGGTGCGGCGAAAGGTGAGAAGCAGGATAATTCATCCAATTCATCGCAGGATGCAGCCGACGACAAGAAGGAAGAAAACAAAGAACCTTTGTTTGTCGAAGTCGGTCCCGACAAGAATATTGACGTTCGTGATTTCCGATACGTTTCATTGAATCCGACCAACGATGAAATCGCGATTTATGCCTCGCGATCAGTCTTTGTTTTCAAGCCTGACAATAACGGCAAGTACTCGATGGATCGAAAAGTAGGGCTCGAAGTGGAGTTCGGCTCGACCGTCTCTGCCTGGATTGAATACCGGAATGACACGATCTTCCTTGCGTTCGGAAATGGTCAGATCATTACGATGGATGCCGAATCCCTCACGCAACAAAAGCTCTACCACCCCGAAACGAAGTCGGCAATCTTTTCGACCAGTGCAACTTCTGACGGGCGATTCCTTTCGGTCTGCTACCGAAACGGAAAGGTTTGGTTGTTGGATCGTGAAAACGACTCGCGTATGTATAAGCCGGGAGTTGGAGGTCAGGGCACCATCACCGGTGCGTCTTTCGACGGAGATGATCAGCTCATCATTTGCCGACACAATGATCAGGTATCCTGGTACGAGCCCGATTCACTGAATCGAGTCAAAAACATCAAACCGATCAAAGGCTCGTTCAAGAAAACATACTTTTGGGGCGTCCGTTGGATCTACGCGATTTGCCCGAAGCCTGGCGAGTTTTACAAGCTTGTCGGCCACCTTTCCAGCGGCAAGGAAACGCAGTCGAATTTGAATCTTGACCTGACGACGACCTTGGAGCCGGATAAGCCTTGGGCACCATTCCAAAACGGATTGATCTTCTTGATCTGTATGTTGGGCTTTTCCTGCCTCGTGTTTACGCTCACCGATTACTAGATTGGTGGCAACCGATTCGTTGCTGATTCGAAATGCCCGCTCGCCTTCCTGGCGCTCGCGTCATTAGCGCGGGCGCCCCCATCGAGCACGCACGCCAATCGAGCATGGTGCTATCAAACTAGTTAACACGGTTCGATATGCCCGAGTTTTCGAGGAGTTATCGCTTTTTTGATTTTTTTCTTCCGTTTGACCAGTTGTGTCAGGGCTACCGCGATAGAGAAAGTAGCCAAGAAACAGTCGTTTGAATGAAAGGAATCGAAAATGAAAGAATCTCGCACGAGCCGGTCTCAAAAGTTCTATGTTCTGTCAGGCGATTGTCGCCAAGTCGTTCAGGCACGCGATGCCGATGCGGCAGCACTCTGGGCGGTGCATTTGTTCCTGGAAGAAAATGCCAACCTGGATCAGGTGGACTGGTTTGATGAGTCCGAAATCGATCGACCCGATTTGATCCAGGCGCTGCTGCGATTGGGTGAGGCCGTTTGCGTCAGCGAAATCGGATTTGGTCGGGCCGAAGCCGGGTGGTTTGATACGGCCGATGTGATGACCCAGTGGCAACAACTTGTCATGGCGGTCAATCGAATGGATTTGGAATTTTAGACTGGCGGGGCGGCCATCGAAATGTTCGCCCCGCAGCTAGATTTAGCCGAGGATTTGGGCAATGAATCTAAGGGTCTTCCTAACCTAATCCCCTGCGCCAAGGTCTTGATTGCACTGTTGCATGATGACATCCATTTCGTAACTCTCATGAGCCTTGAGTTCGTCAATGAACTTGGAGAATGGTTGTATCAACGAATCGACTTCGTTCGGCTGGCATTCGCCGTAGACGACTTGAGCAGATGACTCAACGACGCGATCCAGTTGCAAATAGAGATCGATGTGTTGGCGCTTGAGGTTTTCAATTTGCCGGGCAAGATCGCCTTGGTCTAACACGGGACCGAGGCTTGCGGACGAGTTTCCGATACGAAATCCGCCGTAAAATTCTTCCAGCGCGAAATAGGTTTCCAGCTCATCACGCAATCGCGAGAGCATCTGGTGAAGCTCCCAGACGTCATTTTCGCGCTCGGATTCGACTGGCAGTTCACGAAACTTTTGTTCGACCTGGCCAAGTAACTCGCGAAACTCAACGTTGTCTTCTTTGATCTCCCGAATGAATGCGACATTCAAACCGAGTCCCATTCCAGAAGCATTGGCTTGTCGATAATCTCTTTCCGTTATCCAGCTCGCCATGACTCATCCTTTCACAATCGAAATTGATTAGGCATGATTGAAGACGCGACTCGAAAGTACGACGATCAACGGACGAACGGCGCGGAGTGTTGGTTCAACGCGATGGTTCGTTCGCCTAAGTTAATCCTAGCATTTTCGCCGATCACAGCGAAATTTTTTGGCGGGGAATTGAGTAATGGAAAACTGGAAGCCCTACGGCCCTTGGAAAATCAAATCTACGGCAACGGCCTACAAAGATGCTTTCGTGGATGTAAGGCTGGATCAGGTCATTCGTCCCGATCAAAAGGACGGCCAACATGTCGTCGTCGAGATGAAACCGGGGGTTTGTGTCCTTGCGATGGATCAGGAAGACGGCGAAACATTTGTCTATCTCACCGATGAGTTTCACTACGGGATCGGGCAGCATAGCATCGAAGCCGTCAGTGGAGGAATCGAACTGGGGGAAGATCCCGACGAAACGGCTCGTCGAGAATTGGAGGAAGAGTTGGGATTGGTTGCCGAAACTTGGGAGTATCTTTTTTCCGTAAATCCTTTTACCACCATAATCGTTTCACCAACTCGAGTTTACTTCGCGAAAGGTCTAACTCGAGTCGATACAAATCTCGAAGGAACCGAACAAATCGAAATGGTGAGAATGCCACTTCGCGAGGCGATCGCCGATGTTCGAGCTGGAAAGATCACCCATACACCGACCTGTATTGCGATCTACGAAGCGGCGCTTCGAATCGCCACAGAATGATCTTTACAGGGCCGAACATTCCCATCAGGATGAATGAAATTCGAAGTCAAAACGCAGGAACGCAACGTGGCGGAACGATCCAAGTTTCAACAAAACGTCATCAAGAACTACTACGAGAATCGCGACCAGATCGCGCTTCAGCGAATCCAGGAAATCGCTACCGAGTTGTATCTATCAACAGGTAAAAAAAGACAGCAGCAATGGAAGTACCTGCGGCAACACCTGGAGAAACTTGGAGTCGCCGAAAAAACGATCGACCATTTGGTCGAAAAAGATGATCCAGCTCTCGTGGCCCAACTCGCATCCAAGCTGGAAAAATCCCCGTAGCTGATTTGCGCCCCGTTCATTCGCGCCACACGTAGAAAATTCCGAACCATGAATCTCGACGAAACCCGTGCCGAGTTGGGTGCTGCAACCGGCCCAGATCGTGCTGATGTTTTTCAACGCATTGCACTTTTGGACGATCCGAGCGAAATGGCCAGCCTGCTCGTCGAGTTTGTCGGCCGCGAATCAGACGAAGCCAATGAGTGGATCAATAGTGCTCTCGAAGGAATTCAACAACCACCCAATGCTCAAATCGATGAATGGGTCGACTGGCTGAATCGTTCGCATCAAAAACCGGACCGCTCCGATCAAGCGTATTGGGCGGCGACGATGCTTGGGCTTTACGAGTCGCTGTCTTCCCGCGCGGTTACGGCTTTGCAACTAGCGGCTCAGCATGGGTCGAATGAAAATGTGCGCCGCCGAGCGAGTCGGGTGCTCGATCGACGATCTTAGCAATCGGCCCTGCAGTCCGGCGCGACACATTCCAGCAAAGATGTCGAAGCCAACGACGGTTGACTCGAGTTTTTGCCTTTCTTGCGATTCCATTTTGTCCTCGAGCTTCGGCCCGGGTAAACTAAACTCCGACTTGTTAACACGCGCGCTTTCTTCAACCCAGGAACTTACATGCTTTCCAACAAGCCGTGCAAAAACTGTTTTTTCATTCTGGCTTTTGCGTTCGCCATCTCGTTCAACAGCCCGTTTGCCGGCGCGCAAGATGAAGCGGAAACCAAACAGGATGCATCAGGACTCCAGTTTCAATTTGACGACATGGCAACCGTTGCCGAGTTCGTCCGCGCGAACAAGATTGTCATTGGGAGGTTTCAGTTCGTCAAAATGGACGAGGGCTTCGTCGTCGGTAACTTGCACTACCCGATTTACAACACGAACGGCCAGCGGAGATTCATGGTCGGTCCCTTGAAGATTCAAGCTCCAAAGAACTTTCCTGAAATGAAATCGTTTGATGGATCATTGATGGTTCGAGAAACGGGCAAGGACAAAATGTTTGAAGCGGTGGCCTATGAAACGACGGAGCCTACCAATAAGGATTTGTTTTTGAAAATTGAAGGTGAAAATCGTCTCGACTTTCGAATGCGATTTTTTTCCGACAAGGAATTTCGCTACGAAAAACTGATTGATGAAGCCATTGAAGACCTGGAGTCCAAAAACCCCAGCAAGAAATTCAAAAGCATGATGCTTCTTGCAAGCTGCGGAAAAGATGCATCGAAGGCGCTTCAGCCGTTGCGTGAAAACATCGGGACACGCGACTACATGCACATTTCCATGAGCATCAACACCATCCACAGCATTGGCGGTCAGAAAGCGACGACACCCGTGGCCAGCCGCGTGTTGCCGGAGATCATTCGACAAATATCTTCAACGGAAAGTTTCCGAGATATCCACGCGGCAACAACCGCCGGAAAACTGGGCCCCGCAGCCAAGGAAGCCATCCCACACATCATCAAAACGCTCGAGAAACATCACAAAAACGAGAAAGCCATTGCGGGCAAGTTGATCCCGCTTATGGAAGCACTTGTGTTGATCGACAAAGACGATGAACGAGTTCAGGCAGCCATCAAACCGCTGTTGAAGCACAGGTATGCGACGGTGCGAGACGCCGCCCAGAAAGCACTCGGAGACGAGTGACCGTATTCACAGGCCAGGTTCCACCAATGAAAGTCCGACAACCATTCGTTCTGCTTCGCGTTCTGCCAGTCGTGCTGTTCATCGGCTTGATGGCAGCCTCGTGTTCATCGGCCCAAGAGAAGGCCCAAGAGAAGGCTCAGGAGAAGGCTCAGGAGAAGGCTCAGGCAAATATCCGCGGCACGATTGTCAACGAGCGAAGCACCGCGCTTCCATTGAAACTTGAGGAATTCAACCTGCGGCTGATTCAAAAAGTTGATTTGCCGTCGATTCCAGCGCCCGCTGCGTTGCTCAGTATGTCACGAGAACAAAGAAAGGCTTGGTTCGAATCCTTCCGTCAAAGCGATTCCGGCAAAAAATGGATGGCCGAACGCCAACGAATCCTGGCTGGCCGGAAAGAGTTCAACGTCGATGTGAATGCCGCAGGCAAGTTTGAACGACGAGGCGTCCCTTTGGGCACCTATTCGCTCGAAGGAAAACGGACAAAAAAGTATGGGCGTCAGATTTATGAATTTGACGTTTCAACCCAAGTCGAAATCGCGAACGAAGACGACATCGACTTTGGAGAAATTCTGATCCGGGCCAGGAGAGAGGTTCAGATCGGTGAGCGTTTTCCCAATTTCGAGCTTCCGGTCTTTGGCGAAAACCAAACGAAAATTACCAACAAGAATTTAGATGGAAAGTTCGCGTTGGTTTACTTTTGGGGCACCGAACGAGAACTTAGCTCTTTGGAGCTTGAATCGGTCGTTGCTTTAAGAAAGAAACTAGCCAAGGAGTCGGCCGAGATCGTTTTTCTAGGCGTTTGTCAGAACAAGAAAAAGGAAATCGATCCCCAGTTTCTAGAGTATCGAAAGCTGGACCTGGAGGCTTGGAGCGGCGGCCCCGACAGCATTGCTTGCGAGCTGTTTGGAGTGTCGAATTTGCCCACGTATTGCCTGATCGACGCCGAGGGAAAGGTTGTCGCCAATGATCGTATCTGCAAGCAGTTGTTTCAAAAGTCCAGTTTGAATATCGAGGCGATCGTGAGGGCGGCACTTGCGGGCAAGGACCTTGAGCAGATTCTGAACAACGCAACCAAGGCCATGGCCAAATAACTTGAAGTCATCGGACCGAGGCATTCTCGCCTGGATCGCTAGCACGCAAAATCGCATGGGCGCAAACGAGGCCGCCTGCTAAATTCGCCGCCCCTTTCTGCGAATCAAAGGCGAGCGATGCATTCAACTCGATTGACAATAACGTTTCTTGGCAGCCTGGTCATTCTGGCGTTGGTATCTCTGGTATCAACCGGTTTTGCGCAAACCACCGCCGATGCATTTCGTCCCAAAAGCTGGTCGGGGGTTTCGACGCTTCACGACGTCTTTTTCCTGAACGCCGACCGCGGGTTTGCGGTTGGAGATCACGGCACGATTCTAAGTTCCACGGACGGTGGCCGAACTTGGGCCCGCGTTTACAGCGGCATCAGCGCGGATCTCCAGCGAGTCTACTTTACCGATGAAAAAAATGGTTGGGCATTGGGTGGAATCTCAAAGCCTTTTCACGACAAGAAAGATACGCGTGTCTTTCCAAGTGAAGGTGTCGTTCTTCAAACAAAAGATGGTGGCAAGCGTTGGCATCGAATCTCGACGAACATTCCCGCCGTGGTTGATGCCGAGCTTTCTCCCACGGGGGCCGGCATTGCCCTGGGCCGCAGTTCGCATTTTCATCCCGGTGGAATCTTGACCACTTCCGATGCCGGAAAAACCTGGGTCGGAAGTTCAGCCAACCAATTGAATTCCTGGAAAGCGTTGGCCCAGGTCCAGGACTTAAACATCGGTTTGCGCGACGATTCTCAAATCTGTCGAATCGAATCGGGGCGCGTGGTTCCAATGTCGATGCTAGTTCCTGCGAAAGTCAACTTGAATGATATCGCTTTCGCCAAAACGAAACAGGGTTACAAAGGGATCGCGGTCGGTGACCACTTTCAGGTTTTGTTAACCAACAAAAATGGCACCAGCTGGAAGTTCCAGAATCAACCACGTGAACTCGCGATCGACTTGAATACCGTCGCGACTGCTGGATCAAGCGCCTGGACCGCCGGAACCCCCGGTACCTACGTCTACAAACACGATTTTGAAACCGGCAAATGGAAGAAGCTCAATACCGGACAAAAGAACAGCATTCGAAAACTGTTTTTTATCGACAGCGAGCGTGGCTGGGCCGTCGGGGATCAAGGACTGATTCTGAGAACTCGTGACGGCGGCAAGACCTGGCAAAAGAATCGAGGTGATGATCATTCCATGGCAATCATGATTATCGCAGACAGCCCAGATCAGATTCCCTTTGAGTTGCTGGCCAAGTACTCCTCCGAGCAGGGGTTTTTAACAAGCGTCGTGATCCTCAATTCGAGTTCGAGCGGAAGCTCGTTGCCGGCAGCCCGCCATGCTTGTAGCCGATATGGCAACGCCATTTTTCAGACGGTTTCGATCGGTCGGGGAAGCAAGCAAAGCCAGGAACTCACTCCCGTATTTCAGATTACCCGACTCATTCGAATGCTCCGCCCCCATGTGATTGTTTCCTGTCAGGGATCGGCGGGGCCACAGAGAAACACGGCCGCTTTCGATCTGGATCAAACCGTGTTGGCGGCGTTTCGCGCCGCCCCGGACAAGTATCAATTCCCCAATCAAATTACGGAAACCGGCTTGCGCCCTTGGGAGCCTTCAAGGCTACTGATTCGGGCGGGGACGTTGGCGAATGCCAACTTGATTGAAAACGGATCCCAGGTCCTGTTGCAATTGGGCGGCACGATGTCAGACCGCGTTCAGGTGGGTCGTGCCATCTTGGGCATCACCCATGCGAGTCCGAATTTAAGACTCAACGATCTTGTCGCGTTTCGCGGAAGCGGACAGCAAATGTTTGATGCGGAAACGAAGACAAAACTTTATCGAAGATCAAAGTCCAACCATGCTTTCGCGACGATGGATCAAATCAAAAAATCAACAACGCGTAAACAGTTGTTGAATGAAATGTCAACTTGGCATTTCGACGGAGCGTCGACCCGAAGCTGGAACCAAAAAATTCAGCAGCTGTTGTCGACCCTGGATAATGAGACTGGCGGAATTTGGCTTAACGAACTGGCGCAGCGTTATTGGTCGGAAGGCCACGCCGCATCCGCCGTGGCAGCCCATGAGCTCTTGGTCCAAAAGTATCCTCGGCATTGGCTTGCCGAGTCGAGCGCTATCTGGCTGTTGAACCATTTCAGTAGTGTTGAGAACGCGATTCTTGCCGAGAAGGTACAAGCAAGCGAGCCAAGTTTACAAACGGGAATCAAAACCGTTCAACGCGCGAATTACGAAGCGACTCCGCGGATGGTCCGACAAAACGGCCAGACAAGAATTGAGTGGACGCCGAACCAGCCATCAGACGTCAAGAAAACATCCCACGAAGAGCAAAAGCCCCAAAACATCTCTGTTTGGAAACGGCGGACGGAAAAGGCAAAACAAATCTTGAATCACGTTCGACAAACAGGATTATCGCAAGGCAATCCACGGTCGGAGTTGGCGATGGCAATGGTCAATCGCAAGACATCCGCACGCCCCAACCCGACCTTGTTCAGTCAAATAAGTAGCTCAATCACGACTCCCAACGCGATCAAATACGTAGCCCGTCGCGAGATTGGACTCTTGAATTCCAAAGAGAACCCGGACAAGAACTCGACAGTCCTTTGTCCCTCAATCGGCTCGAAACCCTTCCTGGACGGCAAGTTCGATGAACCACTTTGGCAACAACTGAAAGAACAGTCCATTCAAATGGCAGGGGACGCGCGTCTGGGTGATACGGAAATTCAGCTGGTACGTGACGAACAGTATCTGTACATCCGGATTCGCGCGACGAAAAAGGTAAAATCGATCCCGCGTGTCGAAAACACGAAAAGGCACCGGGATCCTAGCTTCCAGAATTCCGAACACATCACACTTCGACTGGATCTGGATCGAGATTTTGAAACCTGGTTCGAGTTGTCGGTCGACCGTCGTGGTCACGTTGCCGAATCCATCAACGGGAATCGGAAATGGGATCCGACCTGGTACGTCGCGCGAGCGGAAACCGATTCGCAATGGTCGATCGAAGCCGCCATTCCTTTGAAAGAGCTGGTCGGCGAATCAACCAACCAAATTCAACTCCACGGAAACCACTGGGGCTTCTCCGCTTCGCGATCTTTCAAAAATCACTCCGTTCACTGGCCACACCGAAGCGATTCACGGCCACTTGGAACGCTCTCGTTCCAATAGCGGGACCGTCAGAACGAAAGTCCCCAATCGGGCCAGTTGCCGCCCCAAAAAGCTGTTGAAACGCGATCGCAATCCCCGGCGGTTGGGTAACTGAAAGCTATATTTCAGCCGGATTCGCCTGCATCTACCGCAAATCTGCGTGGAAACCACGCGTGCAGGTAACACTTGGAACGATTCTGCCGCTTTTCAGAACAGATCGCGATGACGGACTCCACCGACAGCCCTGTCGATCCGCAAAACCCGAATCAAATTTCGATTTCGGGAGCGGAGGAAATCCCGCCTGAGGTTCTGAAGGCCGCCGCCAAGAAGCAGTCAAAACGCGCGCCGGAAAAAGCGAAATCGGCAGAATCGAGACCTGCGTCGCGGCCGCTTCCGACCAAACGGCTGGTCAAAAAAAAGAATCCGCCCGCGCAAAAAGTCTCCTCCCCTGCTCCGCCAAAGACAAAACCTGCCAGGCCCCAACTGGGCCAATCCCAGAGCCGCCCGCTGGTGATCACCGAGAACTACCGACCGCCGGTGGATTCAACCGATCTGGATCCGGTCTCGACGGAGCCGGAACAAAACTCGGAATCCGAATCCGTCCACATTTGGCAAAGCAAAAAAACGCGCCGAAATTCCTCCGGCTTCATCGCGAGCCTCGCGTTTCACTTGTTGATCTTCATCGCTCTGGCGCTTTGGTTTTTCGCCCCCCGCGAAAAGAGCAAAGGTGTCTTGAGCATTCAATCGGAACCCAACGATACTCCGCAAATTGAAAAGTCGCCCTTTGACGACATCCAAGTCGACATCCAAACGGATCCGAATGAAAACAAAGTCGACGTCGATGTAAAAGACATCAACAACGATCTTGCGAACGAAGAAATCGCTAACGAGAAAAGTGAAAAGAACGAAAAAAGTTCCAAAGAGCCTTGGAAGTTTCAAACCATGCCAATGGAGATTTCCAATGTCGGGATGACACGCCCCAACGGCGGTGGACTCGAAGGCAGAACCCAATCGAATCGAAGCAGCAAGGTTGGAACGGGTGGACCCACCGAAGCTTCCGAACTTGCAGTCGAGGAAGGCCTTCGCTGGCTATCACTTCATCAGTACGAAAACGGCGCCTGGAAGTTCAACCACCGAAAGGCGCCACAATGCGATGGCCGTTGCCGCACCCCCGGCTCGCATGGGTCAACCACCGGCGCAACCGGATTAGCCATCATGGCTTTTATCGGTGCTGGCTACACGCACCAGGAAGGCCCTTATCAAAAGCAGGTCGGACGGGCACTGGAGTACCTGGTTTCCAGGATTCGCGAAAGCCGGTACGGCGGAGACCTGAGCGAGGGCACGATGTACGCGCACGCGATTGCGACCATTGCCCTTTGCGAATCCTATGCCATGACCAAAGACCAAAAGCTTCTGGGTCCCGCCAAGTTGTCCGTTCAGTACATTATCAGCGCGCAAAGCAAAGGCGGTGGCTGGCGATACGTCCCCGGCCAAACCGGAGATATCACCGTCACGACCTGGCAAATACAAGCACTCAAAAGCGCTGAAATGGCTGGGATCGAAGTGCCCAAAGAGACCTGGACGAAAACCAGGGCTTTCTTGGATTCGATGCAAAACCCAAGTGGCTTCTTTGGATACGAGAAACCCGAAGACGGCAATTCAACCTGCACGGCAATCGGAATGCTCGCCAGGATGTATACCGGTTGGCATCGAGAACACGACATGTTTGCCCCGGGGCACTCCCTGGTCAAAAAGTCGGGAGTCTCCAAGTCGAATCTGTACCACAACTACTACGCAACGCAAGCTTTGTTCCACTACAACCACCCCAAGTCCTGGCCCGAATGGAACCAACAGATGCGAGACTACCTGGTTGAAACCCAGGATCAGAAAGGACACCAGAAAGGCAGTTGGTATTTTCGCAACAAGTACGGCGATGAAGGCGGGAGACATTTCAACACTTGCATGGCAATCATGATCCTCGAGGTCTACTACCGCTACATGCCCCTATACGATGCCGAAAAATTTCAGCTTGAAAAATAGCGATTCACGAACGGCGAAACCCATTGGATACCATGCCCAAGCGCTGAGACTTCCGGCTTGATCCAGTCGCAGAAAATGCTCCTGCCCGCACGGGAATCCAGCCGAAAACGGATTCGGCATTGACGAATCGGACAAGGCAATGCAAAGGCAAAATGCCTGAGGAAGTGCGCGAGAACGCAACCTACTTTCGTCGGCGAAATCGAAGTGCCATTACTCCGGCAAGCAACAGTAACCCACCGCTTGCCGGTTCAGGAACCGCGACGACCAGGTAACCGCGAAGTTCGCTGTCTGGGTTTTCCGAAGTGTGCACGTTGATGTAGGAACGTCCTTCGACCATTCCCTGGATTTCGGCATTACTGACAAAGAAATCGTCAACCATGCTTCCGTTGGTCGCTGACCCATCGAAGTTCAATGAGTTGCCAAGATTGATAATCACATTCGGGTTCAATTCATTGAAACTAGCCGGCGCCGGATTCGCGGTGAATCCATGGAGATGCAGCATCACAACGTTGCTCGACAAATCGGAGAATCCATTTCCCGAGCCCCAGGCCACGTCGACGTGGAGCGTGTTCGTTTCGGTGTCAATGAAAATTCCCGAGACACCAATCCCTCCCGAGCCCGGGTTCGTCGGTGTATGCGGGTGAACATTCGAAGCTAACAGACCATCGCCGCCAAGTCCCGTCAGACGGAAGTGAATGATGTCGGCCGAAGCTGCGTTCGACCAAATCGACAAACCGAGCACGGCCAGGAGAAAAAGTAAGGCAGGGCGCAAAAAGGCGAGGCGCAAAAAGGCAGGGCGCAACATTTGGTGATTCTCGTTGTTTAAGCAATCTCTGTTTCCAGGTTCCAACTTAAAAGCGGGGCTGGAAAAGTCAAGAATTGAGAAACGAACAAGGCTCAAAACAAACAAACCATCGTTGCAGCCCTGGATTCCGGCAGCATTTCGATTGCGAAAGAGATTCACAAATGAGGCAAAATTGAACGTTTTGTTCTGAGACATTCCTTCTCTTTTTTGCCTTTTTCACGATTGGAAAACTGGAGTTGCGTACCAATCTCAGTTAGTCTTTCCCGTAGGAATATTGGGGAATGTTCAGTGCTGAGATGACGACATGCTTGTAACTACTTATTTTCGAAACTGCCTCTCTCGATTAATAGTTACTCCTTCCTTTCAATCTCGAATTTCGGTCGCGGTCCTCGCGGCAATCGTTTTGCTTGTCACAAGTGGCGGAACTTCTTTCGCGCACGAAGACAACAACGAAAAGGGAATTGGAAATTCTGCGCCTGCTGGGATTGGTGGCAATGGTCCTTATGACCATCGCAACATCAATCTTCTTTCACGCCTTTCTTTGGCGGAAATGGGTGCCGGCCAGTCCAACGTCCTGGGAAATGACATTTGGGGATGGACCGACTCAAACACGGGCAAAGAGTTTGCCATTTTTGGAATGACAAATGGAACGGCCTTTGTCGATATCAGCAATCCTTACAACCCACAGTATTTGGGACGGCTCAACACGCACACGGGAAACAAGTCCTGGCGCGACATGAAAGTTTACAACGATCATGTTTACATCGTTTCCGATGCAAACGGCGCTCACGGGATGCAGGTTTTCAATCTCAACGACTTGACGACGGTGGACCCTCAAAATCCGCAGACGTTTTCGGCGACGGCTCACTACTCGGGATTCAATCGGGCTCACAATATTGCGATCAACGAGCAAACAGGTTACGCCTACGTCGTTGGTAGCGAAGTTGCAGATGGAGGGCTTCATGTCCTGGATTTGAATTCGCCCACGAGTCCCGTCCACGTTGGCGACTTTGACCAGGATGGCTATACCCACGACGTGCAAGTCGTGAACTACATCGGTCCCGATTCAACTTACGCCGGTCGCGAAATCGCATTCGCCTCAAACGAAGATACGCTGACGATTGTTGATGTCACCAACAAGAACAACATGGAGCAGGTTTCTCGTGTTGGATATGGCGGTTCGGAATACTCACACCAGGGTTGGTTGAGCGAAGACCAGCGATACTTTTTCATGAACGACGAACTCGACGAGCGTCGGTCGGAGAATTTGATCAATACCCGAACGCATGTTTGGAATGTCGAGGACCTGGAAAATCCTGAGTACCTCGGTTTCCACAATGGCGAAGCCGCGACCATTGACCACAATCTTTATGTCAAAGATGGCAAGATTTATCAGGCAAACTATACGAGTGGCTTGAGGGTGATCGACATCATCGACGCTGAGAATCTCGAGTTTGAAGAATTTGGGTACTTTGACACTTACAACACGGACAACAATGTGACATTCAATGGTGCCTGGTCCGTTTATCCATTTTTCGATAGTGGAACGATCATCGTCAGTGACCGGCAGAACGGCTTGTTTTTGCTCGAGTTGAGTTCGGTACCTGAGCCCGCTAGCGGTTCGTTCCTGGCGATGGCGTTTTTGGCTGCCGCCGCCATGCGACGCCGGCGACGTCGATCTTAAAAGCATGGTTGCCGGTCGTTGAGCCAACAACTGGCAACTATTTCAAAATCCTTGTAATAAATCGCGGATCAAGGTTCACAAAAGTGATAGCAGCCTTTTGTGAACTTCTTTCTTTTTCGCAAATTCGCGTTGCCAGATTTGCGATGAAACCGTAAAAAACGCAAACGTAAATGCCCGCTACGATTCTTGTTCGTCGACACGAACGCGAGGAATCTTTTTTTGGTCAATTGGCATCGTAAGTGCGGTTAAGCTAACTGACGTCAGTGGGTTAAGACTGACCGACTGGAAAGTGCCATGTCCAAGAGGGACCAAGTCACTTTTTGACTCAAATCAAATGGAACCCGGTAAAAGCATTTTGGCCGGACCGTGAACTTCACGCCGATCAAGGAGGATTGATCTTGAAGTCTTCAGCAAAAGCACTCGCTATCGTATTTGCCATGGCTGTTTTGGCCGTCGGCATTCAGACCCAGAACGCAAACGCACAAGGACAATCAGCCAATGCCGGCTACGTGACGGTACTGGATGTTGCCAAGGTATTCAAAAATTACCCACCGTTCGCGCAGAAGCTCAAGCAGATCGAAGGCGAAGCCCAGGTCTTGCGAGACAAAATTCAACAGCAGCAGCAGCAACTGCAAAGCGAAGCCCAATCGGTAATCAACACCTACAAGTTGGGAACACCGGAGCGCAAACAAGCGGAAGGTGCACTCGAACAAAAACGAGCCAAGATGATGACAGAGAGCCGTCACGCTCAGACGGACCTTCTCAACCGCGAAGCCAAACTGTATTTCGACACCTATGTCAAAATGAACCAGATCGTATCAGCCTATGCGAAGCAGGCTGGCATTTCACTGGTCATTCGATTCGAATCCGATCCGATTGATCGTGAGAATCGCGGCGCCGTGATCAAAGGTGTCAATCGAAATATCGTCTATCAAAACAGCATGGACATCACCGTTGCGATTATCAAGCAAATGCATGCCGAAGCTGGTTTGACTTTTGACGTCAACTCAATCAAGTAGGTCGATGACCTTCAAAATTCGATCCTCGAAAAAGGGCAGCCCCGAGCTGTCCTTTTTTGTGCGCGCTTGCAGGAAGAAGAATCGCTGTTCCGAACCCGAAAAGGTTCATTAGGCGGCGGACTTCGTGTAAAGAATCGCATTCCCTTTTTTGCCGACTGGTTCGATCGCGCCGATGTTTCGTAGACAATAGGCGGCTCTCTGGGCTTCCGAACGGTCGACATCCATTCGCGTCGCGATGTCGTTTGTATCAAATTGTCGCGGAAGCCGACCTGGAATCAGGCGGAGCCAATCCTTGGCTCGTCGAAATCGAGTCGTGTCTCCGAAATCGGTGATTCGAATTTCCTGAACTTGAAAATCGTTGTTGCGCCGCCGCCGCCGTTTGCCGTGTCCCGGATACCTGGTTTCTTCAACTTCGATTTCCAGAACTGTCAGAGTCAGTTTTGGATGCGGAAAGGCCCGCGTGAAGTACACGAGTTCACCGAAAACATCGGTAAGCTTTCCCCGCTTGGGACTCCAGCGTTGGCTGACAACTTCGCCGTTCTCGGAATCGAGTTTGATCAGCTTCTTACGGGTGACCAGCGGTTTCACGACCTCAACTTGGTAATCGCTACTTTCGGCTTCGACGCAGAGCTTTCGGATTTTGTCCCGTATTGCGGAAAGGGAGCTTTGCTGGATTTCAATCAAGCGTTTTCCACGTACCACGTCAATTCGATAGCGGCCGTGGCGGACCTCGGTATCGCCCGACTTTCCTGCGAACTTTTCCTTGAGTTGACGGTGGAGTGTGGTTTCCATGTCATCCTGTTGTAAACCAAGTTTCTACCGTCGACATCGTCAATTTTGTATACTTTCCTTGATCAATTGACCCTCCAGGCGGAACGATCCGCACCAATTAGAAGGAAACAGACATGTCTACGGCGACCCAGGGCAAGATTTACGATGAAATCACTCAATGCATCGGCAACACCCCACTTGTCAAACTTCGACGAGTGAGCGAAGGCTGCGTTGCGAATGTGGTTGGAAAAGTCGAAAACATGAACCCGCTGTGGAGCGTGAAGGACCGGATTGGCCGGGCCATGATTGATGCCGCCGAACGCGATGGCTTGATCAAAGAAGACACGGTCGTGATTGAACCAACCAGTGGAAATACGGGAATCGCGCTGGCTTACGTTTGTGCCGCACGCGGTCACCAGTTGAAAGTCACGATGCCCGAAAGCATGACCATCGAGCGACGGCGGCTTCTGACCGCACTCGGTGCCGAAGTGATTCTTACTCCGGCCGACCAAGGAATGCCCGGTGCCATTCGGAAGGCAACCGAACTCGCAGAAGAAAACGAAAACTACTTTATGCCCCAGCAGTTCAACAATCCAGCCAACCCCGAGATTCATCGAAAAACAACGGCCGAGGAAATCTGGCGGGACACCGATGGCCAAATCGATATTCTCGTATCGGGAGTTGGCACCGGGGGTACCATCACCGGAGTTTCAGAAGTTCTCAAGTCAAGAAAACCGGAAATGATTTCGATCGCTGTGGAACCCACCGCGAGCCCTGTCATCACACAAAAGAAAAATGGCGATGAAATTCAGCCGGGCAAACACAAGATCCAGGGAATCGGCGCGGGGTTCATCCCGGGCGTATTGAATGTCGACATCATTGATGAAGTGATTCAGGTAAATGATGACGACGCGTTTGAAACCGCCCGTCAGCTTTCGACCCTGGAAGGCCTCTTCTGTGGCATCAGTTGCGGCGCGGCCGCGTGGGCGGCTCTCGAAGTCGCGAAGCGTCCTGAGAACGAAGGCAAAATGATCGTTGTCGTATTGCCCGACCTCGGTGAACGATACTTGTCGACGGCTCTCTACCCAGAGAAATAGACAGGCATCCTAAGAAACAGTTATTGCCGGATGAAGCATGTCGACCGACGAACAACTCAATGCACTGTTGGCCGCGCTGGACGCCACTCCAGACAATATTCCACTTAGGCTGGTAGTGGCCAAAGCGTATTTGGACCGCCGAAGTTTTGAACAGGCAGTAGGCCATTTTAAAGCCGCGCTTGCTTCGGACCCAAACAACCGTGATGCCAAGCTGGGACTTGCCCGTGCGTTTTGGGGTGATCAGCAAGACACGCAAGCACTGGTCTTGCTTGAAAGTATGTGCGAAGGATCTTCACCGGACCCCGAAGCGCTGGTCATGTATTCGCGTTTGCTCGTCCAACGAGGCGACATTCCCAATGCAGTTGCTCGTTACAAACAAGCACTCGAGGCGGATCCCGATTTGGAAGATGCGGAGTTGAGGGACAAGCTGGGAATCAGTCAAAACGAAGAGTCGTATGACGTGGATGAAGGTCGCATTCGAGAGGTTGAAGATGATTCCGGTTTTGAAGTCGAAATGCAAAAGCCCGAATGCAAATTCGATGATGTAGGCGGAATGCAAACGGTGAAGGAAGAGATTCGAATGAAGATCATCCTTCCATTGCAACAACCTGAGATGTTCAAAGCCTATGGCAAGTCCACAGGTGGTGGAATCTTGATGTTTGGACCGCCGGGATGCGGAAAAACTTATCTTGCAAGAGCTACCGCGGGTGAAATCGACAGCCACTTTATTTCAATTGGGCTGCACGACGTCCTCGACATGTGGATCGGCAACAGCGAAAGAAACATGCATCAGATTTTCGTCGAGGCCCGTCGCAACTCACCTTGCGTACTTTTTTTTGACGAAGTCGATGCATTGGGTTCGAAACGAAGTGATATGCGGACGAGCGCTTCGAGGCATCTGATCAATCAATTCTTGTCGGAGCTGGATAATGTTGAAGCCAGCAATGAGGGGTTGTTGATCCTGGCGGCGACCAACGCGCCCTGGCATATCGATTCTGCCTTTCGTCGGCCAGGCCGATTTGATCGCATCCTTTTTATTCCGCCGCCCGACCAGGAAGCGAGGGCCGCAATCCTGCAACTTCTTTGTAAAGAAAAGCCTCAAGAAGGCCTGGACTTTGTTTCAGTTGCCAAGAAAACCAGGGAGTATTCGGGAGCCGACCTGAAAGCGGTTGTCGATATCGCGATCGAAGCCAAGATCCAGGAGGCCGTCAAGACGGGTAAGATGCTTCCACTTAAGACCAAAGACTTGCTCAACGCAGCCAAACGTCACAAGCCGACAACCAAGGAATGGGCTGCTGCAGCCCGCAACTATGTTTTGTATGCCAACCAGGGCGGCGAATATGATGAAGTTCGAGAGTATCTCGGCTTGTAGTTCGACTTTGGTTCTCTTGCTGATCAAGTAGTTTTGATGTCCGACTTTTTTCCAGCTTTGCAACGCGGCTACCTTTTGATCTCACATGGTCGAGCTCAGGAAGCCCTCGTTGAGTTCGGCAGAATGGCCGCCGAGTACCCCGATAACACCGACGTTCTGGCGGGGCTCTCTCGCGCCCATCTCGAGTTGGAAAATTTCGATGAAGCCGAATCCGCCGCCCGCGACGCAATCTTGTCGGATCCGACGGACCCCGCGGGACACTACGTGCTTGCTTCCGTACTTCAACAAAGAAATCGAGTCGCCGATGCGGTTGAAGCCATCAACGTCGCAATTGAGATTGAGCCCTACGACGAAGACAACTATTCGATGTTGGCAGGGTTGGAAATCCAACGACGTAACTGGGCACGTGCTGAAGAAGTGGCCCGAACGGGATTGGAGATCAATCCCGAGGATCCCAGTCTGATTGCCAACCTCTCGTTTGCACTTCAGCAACAGGGAAAAGCAGATCAGGGGCTTGCCGAGGCCCAGCGAATCGTCCAACAAAACCCAGAGGACTCCGAAGCGTTTTGGCTCAATGGTCAAGCCAAGCTGCACCGGGGGGAATACCGCGAAGCACTAAAGGATTTTCAGGAAGCATTGCGACTGGATCCCGGTTGCCCAATTGCCCGCGATGGTTTGGTCACGGCGCTCAAGGCGCAGTATTGGCCCTACCGCGTATTCTTGAATTGGGTTTTTTGGATGAACAAGTATTCCTACAAGGTTCAATTTGCGATTATTATCGCCATGTTTGTCGGAATGCGAATCCTTCGACAACTTGCAAGAGCGAATCCGATCCTCGAATACGTCTACTGGCCGATCGCAGCCGCTTACATTTTCTTTGCCTGCTTTACCTGGTGGAGTGACCCACTTTTCACTTTGCTGGTTCGTTGCAGCAAGTACGGTCGCAATGCCTTCGATCGGGAAGAAACAAGACACTCCAACTGGATGGCAGTCGTGTTCGGACTCATGGCGGTTTCTGCGCTAATTGCGGTGAGCGGCGCGATCTGGAACGGATCTTGGGGGTTTTACGGATTCACATCCGGAATTTTGTTGGCCGTCGTTAGTCTGCCGCTAAGTCAGGTCCTGTCTTGCGACGAAGGGTGGCCAAAGACAACAGCGATTTCGTTGTCAATTGCGTTTGGCGCAATCGCGGTGATCCATATATTTGCAGTTCTGATTTTTCTCGCCCTCGGCGAGACGCTCGTCGCTTCTGCCGCATTCGCCATCGCGATCGGACTATTCTTGCTTGGCGCCTTGGGCGGATTTGTGCTTCAGTTCTTTCTCGGATTCCTGGTGGCGGCATCGCCAACGAGATGAGAAAAGTCGAGTCCAGGGCTTACTTGTCGCCGCTTTTGTCCCGCCTTTCCTGGTTGCGTTTGTCGCGAAGCTCTTTCTCGTACTCCTTGATCTTGTCTTCACCGACGCGGTTGGTAATTGCCGTCCCCGCCATTTGAACCGCATCATAAATCTTTCGGTTCTTGGCTTTCTCCGCGATCTTGAGAAGTTCTTTCAATCGGGGGATGCACTTTTCCGTTCCGACCCGCTGGAGCACCTGGCATGCCCCGATAATTTCTTTGCCGCTATTGCTCTGCAAGATCGTCATCATGATCTTCTCGGCCCGTTCATCATGTTCGGCAAGAATGGCAACGACTTCCTCACCTTTAAAGAAATCTCCCAGGGCTCGGGCGATTGGAACAATCAACTTGTCGTCGTTGTCCGTGCCCTTTAGTGCGATCTTGAGCGCGGTTTGCCATTCCGTGCCCCCGAACTTGTCATTGTTGAGAATCTCGTAGAGGTGTGGATTCTTGTGATTCGCCCAGTGGAGAAACGCCGCCTTATATCCGGAAGATCGGTTCAGCTTTCCAGCGTCTGCAATCGATTTCGCAACATCGAATCGACGCTCTTCGATCACCTGCATTTTGGAGAGTGCTTCCATCGCCTTCCGCGGCTTGAACGTTTCCGTGCTTTGCAGGTCCGTGATGCATTGATCGACAAACAGATTCTGGTCAAAGTTGGTCGTGTCCAGGAGCTTCTTTACAGCAGGCAAGCGATAAAACTGCAACTCGTTGATTCGCTTGACGGCGGGAACATGGACTTCTTTCTCGAAATCGACACCGTCAATCTTCGCTTCATAAAGTTTGATCAGGGCCGATGAAAGCGGTTCACCTTCGGTCGACCAGGAGTTCAGCAATCGATTGACGAGAACGGGCACGGAGGACTTGTGCGGGAACTTGGTGATCACCGCAAGCGCTTTCGTGTTGGTAAACGAGTACTTGCCGTTCAAGATTTCGTGAATCAATGGCAAAACCGAATCGTCGCCCCAAACCAAGCAGGCATCCAGCCAGTCGTCCAGGTTGAACGTGTCTCGTCGGAATCGTCTCAGTCCGTCGATGACGGTCGGCTGCATCGACGCTTCAAAGGGGATGCTGGCCACCATTTCCCAAGACTTCGCATCTCCACCGACCGCCTTGGTGGTGTAATACTCGATTCGGGTTTTGTCGACGTCGACGTTCCAGTGTCCGAAGATTTTCTTGACGCGATCGACGGCAACGGTGTCCTTGGAGTCATAGATTGGAACAAGCAGTTTTGCATCGCCGTCATTTCCAATTTCCAAAAGGATCTTCTCAGCAACGTCGCCGTACTTGGTTTTCAAGTACGGAGCCAGTTTTTCCATGGTTGCCGGCGTCGGATACTTTTCGACCAACTCCAGCAACTGGGGCACTTCCGAGTCATTCGTCCGCCACTTGAGGAACAAGTGAACATTGTCTTTGTTTCCCCAGGGGCGATAGGTTCGCAAAAGTGATTTTTGCAAATCCCCGCCGCTTGAACTGTGATAGGAGCCGGCAATTGCCTTGGCGGCACGCGCTCGTTTCGATTCATCGACCTCGCGGGCGTAGAGCCACTCGGATGCGATCAGCTTTTGAGAACGCGCCACAAACGGTGACTGGCTGATCGTGCCGTCCGAGTATTCAAGAATCTCGATGGCGCGATCCAGTGATGTTGGAACTTCGATAGGTTCGTTGTGCCGCGAACTCAAGTCGTTGGCCAAATTCTTGATTTCCGAGTCCGTCAACGCACCGGGAACTTTGGCCTGTTCCTCCACGCGACTTCCTTTGCCAGAGTCTCGGCCGCCCATCATGAACACCACCGCCGCACCGCCAACGGCAAGCATCAACATCAGGGCAACGCCACCAAGCACGAGCCAAAGTATCATTCCGCCGCCGCCCGAAGGTTTATTCGGTCGCTGAGGATGACCCGGCTGAGGATGACCCGGCTGAGGATGACCCGGTTGTGGGTGACCCGGTTGTGGGTGAACAGGATGCTGGGGTCGGTTTGCGGGTGGTCGTTGGAAGTTTTGCGACATCTCTGCAATGATCCGTTAGATATCGAGGAACCGGTGCTGATACGAGATCGAAATTATAACCAAAATCTCGACGAGCAACCGGTTTCTTTTCCGCCGCGGTGGATTGAGAAAAAAAGTGGCAAACGTATTCGCGTCTGCCAGGATTTATTGCTTTTTTTTTGCGAAAAATGCAATCAAAGATTCGCCGAACATAATCCGCCAGCTTCGCCAACTGGAACTATCGGTTCGTTCAATTCCCTGGACGCTGTAACCGTTGGATTTCAGATCCTCAAAGAGCGCGATGCTTTGATCTCGACAATTGAAACTTAGCGGCCGAGAGACTTCATACCGGTTCCAGGTCAGGTAAAGATTTGGCTTTGTTTTTTTCTCTTGGCCGATCAGTTCCGCGATCGCGTCTTTTCGAACCGTATCCGCTCGACCATAAGAAATGGCAATACAGTTTCCATAGGTTTCCGGATAGCGAAGTGCCGTATAGACGGCCGCAACGGCCGCGCCTCGCCTGCCAATCAGGGTTCTTGATTCTCGATTCTTGATCGTTCGAAACTTGCCCTCAATCACTTTGAGCAAATCACCAGCCAGGGCTTCGGCAAACGCTTTGGTTTGTCCTCCGCCCAACGCACGGGATTGATTTGCCGAAACGAAAGCGACAATCGCTGGTTCGGTTCGTTCCTCAAAAAGCTGATTCAAGACGCTTCGAGCATCACCGGTTGAAAGCCACTCGTCTCCATCAGTAATCACCAGAAGCGGATAACGTTTCTCGGACGTTTTGTATCCATGAGGCAAAAAGACAGTCGCCGTTCCGCCGTCGTAGCCAATGTTTTCGATATCGCCTTTCTTTTTGCCGCGGAATCGTTTGGCCCATTGGGGCTCTTTCCAACCGTCCAATACGAGTTCGGACCATTGATCGCGTCGATAGGCAGTTTGCTTATTTCGAGGATCCGGGATGTAGGCATCAAAGTCCACGATGAACTGATACTCCCAACGGGCCCCCGGTTCGATTTCATAACTTCGGTAAAACAGATTTGATTTGTCGAATCGTTTCAACGAATCTGCTTCGCCACCGTGCAACATGGTTCCCTGAATGGCGACGTCTTCGACATCGCCGCGGTACACAAAATGAACCCAACGATGATCCTCGACGATGGGAAACGACTTTTGCTTCGCCATGAATTCGTCGATGGACGCCTTCTGATCTTTCGACTTCCGAAGTCGAACAAGAAACTCATCAAATTGATTGCGAACCGGAATGTCATTCTTGGCGACGCTGGAGGTTTTGATGGCTTTGACTGCATAGATCTTGCCGGTGAGATCCCGGGCAAAGATCATCCCATCAGCAAAGATGGGCGAAGCGTATCCATCGGCGGTGGAGACCCGAATACGAGACTTTTCTTGATAGCCTTCATGCGTTGCCTCTACCGCAACGACGTCTCCCTTGGAACCGAAGATCACCAGGTGACCGTCAACCAGGATCATTGCCTTACCGCCGGGCTGACGAGAGCGCCAAACACGTTTTCCGGTTTTGGAATCCACGCAAGTCAGGATGCCGCCTGAGAAGCCATAGAGGTAGCCGTCGTGGTAGACCGGCGTTGCGTAACTTCGAAGCTCAGAAGAACGCCAGGCTCGCGTCGCAATTCCAACCGAACTGATCCGGATCAGCTCGGATCCCGATCGATCCATCACAAGAATCTGATTGTCTCCCACAGGAACCGGGGTCATCTCGTGGCGGCTCCCGGTGCGCTTGGACCAAATCTTGCGACCTGTTTTGGGATCGTGGCCGCTTGTTTCGTAGTTGGTGCTGCAAACAAGCTGTGAACGTCCATTCACCTTGGCCAGGACCGGAGAGCGATAGTCAGTGGAACCGGCTGGTTGTTTCCAATTCACTTTGCCGGTCGTTTTGTCGAAGCTGATGATCCCGTTCTCCTGCCGCCCGCTGACTTGAACGATGACGGAGTCCTCGGTCAAAGTCGGCGTGGTACAGAAGCCCCAGAAGGGCGCGCGGGCTCGATATTCCTTGACCAGGTCGACCTGCCATTTCGGCGTTCCATCTTGCAGGTCAAACGCAAACAGCGTTCCCCAGGGCCCCAAAGTAAACACGGTTTTCCCATCACTGACGGGCGTACTTAATGGTCCATCGTGGCCACCATCATGCGCAGGATATTTCTTCCCAATCCGTTTTCGCCACAGGGGTTTTCCCGATCGGGAATCAAAAGCGCCCATCCAGTCCGACTCCCCTTCGGCGAAAGAAACCAGGAGCTTCCCTTTCGCGACTGAGATGCTCGCATAACCTGCCCCAAAGTGTTTCTGCCATACGAGATCCAACTTGAATCCCTTCGAGTCGAAATAACCTTGGGTATTCGCATGACCATCCTGCGAAGGACCGCGCCATTGAGCCCAGTCATCGGATCTCGCTTGGCCCGCGACCGCGGAGACGAATAGTTGAAAGACCACCAAGAGCAAGCAGGACCTTAAATTCATCTCATCATCTCCCATTGATCATTGTTGCTTTTCTTCCGAATCCGCATCGCGGCGACGAAGCGGCAAAATTCTTCGATAGGTGGCGCAGCGTGCGACCCACTCAAGTGGCCCGAAAGCAAAGAAGCGCAGCCACAGGGCACTCAATGCTGTTTGTCCGACGACAAACCCAACGATGACCGCGAACGACCAGGTGATTCCAAATGAACCCCAATAGCCCAATCCACATCCATAAAAAACAAAGACGCCAACCAGCGACTGAATCACGTAATTGGTCAATGACATTCTGCCAACCAACGCGGCGGGTCGCCAAATGGCCAATCTGCTGGTCGCATCATGGACCAAAAAGAAGCCGGCCACATAGGCCATCGCCAATGCAGGTACGCCAAGGCACTTGGCCATCGTGACCCAGTACTCGTTTTGATCGAGGGGCAGTACCGAGATTTCGTGGTTGGCAGCATAGTAGTTGCAGGGCAATCCAATCATGAATCCAATCACAAGCACAAACCACCATCCCAAGGCCACCGACTTCTCGTTGTTTGGCTTCGCGGTGATCCAATTTGCCTTCACCAAATACAGGCCCAACAAAAACATCCCGAGTAGCTTGAAAAATCGACCTTCCCAAACGCCGCGAACCCAACGCTTCACAAAGTAAGCCCAGTTGGCTTCAAAGGTTTGAGCCAGGTTACCTTCCGGAAAATAATGCAAGAGTTCAAATGGGCCGTGACTCAAGTCAGGGCCTTCCCCGCCTGAAGCCTTGACCTGTTCAAAGTAAACAAGCCAAATCCCGCTTTGCAGAATGGGCAAAAGAAGGAATCCGATACCGCAGACCAAGATGATCTTGGCAGGCAGCCTTGCAAACAACAGAAGCAAGAATCCGGTTAGTGCATAGAGACTAATAATATCTCCGAACCAAACGAAAATGCCGTGAAACATTCCGAGAACGAACAGCACGGCAAGACGAAAGTACAAGATGCCGTTACCTTTCCCCTCGGATTGATAACGAACCGTTTGGAGTCCAAGTCCAATCCCAAACAACAAAGCGAAAATCGACCAGAACTTCGAGTCAACCAGGAACGCCACCAGCCAGTTGACACTCGTGTCCATTTCAAAGGTCCCCAGATCCTTGAAGTGATCGGGGTTCATGGCCATCGTCACGGCAAAACCGGTGAACCAGGTGAGGTTGACGAACAGAATCCCAAAAAGGGCCAAGCCGCGCAGCGCGTCCAGCCCCGCCATTCGTTGGCGGGCGTCGCTCGGAGTCGCATTTGTTTTGCCCGCGTCAATCATCCAGGGCCAACTCGCTTTCTTTTCTTGTCAAAGACGTGTCGGCCTGGGGTCGCGCGTTTTCCGGGCCACCAAAAACCCAGATCCCGAGGTACCAGGCGATTGCGACCAAAGGCAAAAGCGTCAACACCTGCACGCACCGTTCCGGTCCCGAATACTTCCACAGGAAACCGAGACCGATTGGGCAGATGACACCCGAAAAACTTCGGACCACATCATTGAGTGCCAAAAAACGACCTTTGACATCGGCCGAAACCCGATTGGAAATATAGGTCGGGACGATAATGGAAGCGATGATTTCTCCAATGGTCCAAACCGCCGTGCAAATCATCAATGCTAGGATCGAGTAGCCAAACAACAAGATCATCAACCCGGCCGCCCAGAAACAACCGGCGACAATCATCCAACGAATCTCGCTTTTCCCGCGGATGAACTTTTCCACGAAGAAGCTCAATGACAGAATGCAAACCGCGTTGATCGTGTAGATAACGCCGATAAAAACTTCCGAACTGGAAAACGCTTTTTTGACTAGCAATGGGACGGCAAATTCCAATCCCATCAGTGGACAGATCAGAAAGAAGTAAATCAAACAAAAGAGAAACACGAGCGGGTGCCGCAGCCAAACCAATCGCGGTTGAGGTTTCTTTTTCTCGTTAGCCGAAACTTCTGCTTTGACGAGTTGGTGTTTTGTTTCGGCGACGCCAATGCAAATCAAGCTCGCGCAAACCAGCGAAGTGATCACGTCGCCAACGAATATCCAAAGGTAGGAAACCGTCGCCAGGAAACCTCCAAGCAGAGGCCCGAGCGCCATTCCCACGTTCACGCAGACGTAATTGACGGTATAAGCAAACTGCCGTTTGTTTTCTTCGGTCAGATCAGAAATGACCGTATTTGCTGCCGGGTTGTACATACCCGAGCCCAAGTAACCGACAAACAGAAATGAAGCGTACATCCACCCCGCCGGGTAATGAAATGCCAGTGCGCCGAACCCGAGGGCGTTTAACAGAAGCGCGAAAATCAGGGTCCATTTTCGGCTCCATCGATCGGTCAACCAGCCGCCGAGCAAGTTGCCCAGCAACAGGCCAATACTGCCGACGGAAAGAACCAACCCGACGACGTCCAATCCGAAATCCCGGACTTCCGACAGGTAAATGGTCAGGTAGGGAAATACGAAAGCACCCATCCGGGTAACGATCGTTCCGGCATACAAGAAATACAGCGGCTTGGGAAGCTTGGAAAACTCCCTCGAAACTTCCGCCAACATCAATCAAATCCCTTTCCCTGGATCAACGTTTCTGCCAATTGCCGATTGTTGGCCATGTTTTCGTCGGGCACGACCCCTGCTGATATCGCGCGGCCCAACGCTTTTCCTTCTTCGATATATTGATCCACCGCCGCACGCCCCAATTCGCCTTTGAGGTCGCGGACCAGGCATCCCATGAACACCTCTCCGAGAATCGAAAGCTCGTAGCCGCGTTCATTGCGAACGATCAATCCTTCCTGTTCAAACTCCTTGAGAAGTCGTTCCTGTCGATCACTTAATGCTCCGTTGGCGCGCATCCAATCGACGTGTTTTTGCGGCAGGCCTTCCCAACGAAGCGGGAACACCCATAGAGCAGTGTCTTTTTGATGGTTGTCACTGCACTTGGGAAGGTGGTAGGGGTTACCGCCATCGTCGATCGCCTCTGCCCAGGTTTTTATGTTCACGTGATTCTCAACCCGGGCTCCGGGAAAACAGGAAATCGCCTGAGGTCCCGCGCCGATCAAGAATGCCTGATAGTGGCTCGTGCCAATGCACTCGTTTCCAGCGATCATGTTCAAATGTCTTTCTGACATGGAGCTTGGATCGACATAGGTGTTCGTTCCACGTCGCGTCCAACCGTTTCGCAGAAAAGTTCCATAAGTCTGGAGCCGCATCATGGCCTGGTCCGAGAACGCAGGCGAAGGCGGAATGACTTCCTGGTTGATCGCGGCCAACATGGATGGAGCTGCACCCGGCGTCAACAAGTAAGAACTGATGGCGTTGACCCGAGGATCTTCCATCAATTGTCGGAGGTCCGATTGAACCACCTGAAGCGTTTGCCCGGGAAGGCCCGTGATCAGATCCGCGTTGACCACAGGAATGCGTCCGTCAATCCAAGTGAGAATCTGCTCAAGATGTTTCAGGGTTTTGGGCTGCCGCATGTGTTTTCGTACTTCGGGATTCAACGATTGAATTCCAAAGGAAGCCTTGGTTACTTCGTAATCGGCTAACAAGTCGATGAACTCCCGCGACGCGGTGCTCAAAGTAAATTCGACCGAGATTTCGGTATCGTCGTGGCAACCGGGCAAGCCCCTCAATCGCTTGAGCATATATCCGATATGGGTGCCTACCAGATCGGGACTTCCTCCGCCGATATTGATTGAGCGAATGGGATGGCCTTTGATCGGGATCCGGTTGATCAAGTCATCAACCTGGTTCATCACCAAGCGGGAGTAACGCTCCGCCTGTTTGAAGTTCAAATCGTTGCCGCCCGAAAAAGCGCAAAACCGGCATCGTTGGGCGCAGAAGGGAACGTGGACATAGATCTGAAGCGATGCGTCCTCGAGAACCGGTGACTGCTCCATGGCATTCTCGATGCGCTCTCGCGTCATCGCCGTATCGTCAGGAAGCATCCAGTAGTCGATGGTATTGCTTGCTAACTCGGGATACCGAGAATCCAACAATTGGCCCCGGCCCGATTTGGGAATTGCGGATGCCAAAGTACCCGAATGAGAAGGATCGATACGCATAGGTTCACCTGGAAGTTCTCGCATTATGGCCACGGTCGGTACCGATATAACGATTCAGCGTTACATTCTTTTGAGAGCTCGGTGTCGGCCCTTCGGCGAGATCCCCTGCGACCTAAGAAAACCCTGGTTGTATGATTGTGTGACACAACACGTCTTGATTTCCCTGAAACACCGGCTGCGCAGGTTGCCGGGATCTCCCGGGCGGGGCGCCTCCGGCTGAGCACAGGCGGACACAGTCGTTTATCCCAAGCCCGTTTGTCGCAGCGCCGTCAATCTTAGTTCTGTTCGCCCAGTTGTTGACGCAGCTTTTTGAGGACGCGTGATTTGGCGACGCGAACCGTTCCCGACTGAATGCCAAGTTCGTCGGCCACTTCGACTGCTGTTTTCCCTTCCACGACGACTTTCCAAAAGGCGTTCCAGGTTTGCGGCTTGAACTCATCTCGAATCATTTCGATGGCTCGCATGAAGAGAGCGTGTTCTGCCGCCAGGGCTTGTTCGTCCCCTTCCAACTCGTCATCCAGCCCAACGTTCTGAGCCATTCTCGAAGTTGCTTCCGTTCCGCCAACCGCATCCGGAGAGCCTTCCTTTCGTCGAAAATGATCGAGCACCTTGTTTCGAGTGATCGTCCTTAGCCAACCGCGAAACGTGTCGCACTTTTTTTCTTTGCGAAACTTGGCGATGTTTGTAAAAACACTGCGGAAGACTTCTTGAATGACGTCGGCACATTCGGATTCAGGCAAACCCGATTTTCGTGCCCAAAAGAATATCAGGGGCGAATAAAGATGGACCAGGTCGCGCCAGGCGGGTGGCTGGTTTTTTTTCAGCCGCGCAAGCAGGCTCCGTGAAGTCGAACCGCGGACGGAGTCGATTTCGCTCATGCGGACGGATTCTGCTAGTTCCCGTTTCATGCGATTGATTTGCGTTTTACCTGGTAAGCCAAGGCGATGCCACAAAGCGTCAAAAACAATGCGATGGTCAACATCAATAGCGACGCGCCCTGAAAACCCGAACGGGCTCGTCGAATGTCGCGATCCAGAGGCCGTGTCAATGAAAAGACACCGGCGAGATCGCCTTCTTTCCAATCGGCTTTCGGTGTATTGGAATGTTCGTTGTGACATTCCACACAACTGCTTTCCATGACTTGGGCTCGGGCGTATTTCAAATAGGGGCGGTCATCAATTTCGATGAACTCAAAGTACTCCAGCTGGTTGCTTCGATCGATCTCGCCGAAGGGAAAATGTTCGGTCTTCTCCTTGTCCGGCTTCACCGTCCAAACCGGGTCCGGTGAGGGCCTTGTTTTTCTCGATTCGGGGTCGGCAATCATCTCTTTGAATCGGGCGAGCGTATTGATCTCAAACTTGTCACGTGGCCGAAGTTCTTCTCGGAACGAATGTTCGCTGAATATTCGTACTTCCATCTTGTTGTCGCAACTGATACGTTCCGCGACTTCAATTTGCATGGTCGCTGGAAGCGGCGGTGGGTTGTTGGCTGGATCCGAATGCGTCATGTAGTCGGTTCGAACGTCACTGTAGGTCTGACTGAACTCGTCCATCATGTCGGAATAAAGCCTCGCATGATCCAAAGCCATCTCTTCGACAAACCAGGTGTTCAAATATTTCAAATAGGCGAATCCGGCGGCCGAACTTAGCGTAATGCCAATGAACAACGCCGCTGCGAAAGGATACTTTTTGCACCAACGAAAAAACTTTTCAACGCGACTCACGGGCCTGGCTGCAATTGGCTCGCCTGCGGCAAAGTTGCGGAGGTCGGAAGCAAAGTCACCTGCCGTCGCATATCGGCGACTGGAAGCCTTGGACATGGCTTTCAAACAAATGGTTTCCAGATCGCGAGGAATCTTTTCGTTGAGTTGTCGAGGGTGACGCGGTTCGTTCTCCAATACCTGCAGCAGGACAATTCGCTTGGTTCCTTGAAATGGTTGTTCACCCGTAAGCATCTCGTAAAGCATGACGCCAACGCCGTAAATGTCGGAGCGCGCATCCGCCTGATTCGAATCACCGCGCGCGACTTCCGGCGACATGTAGGCCGGCGTCCCCATCACCTGGCCCTCGGAAGTCATCGCCGTCTCGGCCGTGTCTCGCTTGGCCAACCCAAAGTCAGCCACATGAGGCAGGCCCTCTTTGTCGATGAGAATGTTTGAGGGTTTGATATCCCGATGAATCACGCCTTGCTCGTGAGCGTAGTGCATCGCGTCACAAATCTGCGCCAAAAGCTCAGCCGACTCATGAAAAGAGAAAGATTCTTTACGAAGTTTCGATTCCAGCGTTTGCCCTTCGACAAACTCGGTGACCAGAAAGCAAACCCCGTCTTCCGTTTGACCGGTATCAAAAAGTGAAACAATCCAAGGATGCTTGAGCGACGCCGTGCTGCGGGCCTCTCGCAAAAATCGCTTGGCCTCATCGTCGGTCGCAACAGCCCCGGCTCGCTGAATTTTCACCGCGACCGTTCGATTGAGCTCCGTGTCGAGTGCCCGGAACACATGGCCAAATGAACCAACTCCGACTTCCTCCAGAAGCTCGAATCGCCCTAGACGACAACTCCCTGACTTCAGAATTCGTGAATAATGCTTGCCGGCGTCGAACGAGACATCGCAACGAACCGGGTTCTCCAAAGCATCAAGTACTTCCTGTTCGCAACGACTCACCGCGGTCGAAAGATCCTTGGTCCCGGCCGCACCCGCGATTTGTATCCGTTCGACCAGCGGGTCATGATGCGAATCCAATTGGGTCAAAGCTTGCTCGCACCGGGAACAACTGCTCAAGTGCTCAACAAGAAACAGGAACTCGTCGTCGTTGAGATCACCGACAGAGAAAGCGGCCAACATGCCAGCATCAGGACACTTTTGAATCATCGAAGTATTCCCCGTTCAAGCACCATAATAATCCTACGTCGACAACCGACCAAAAGATCGATTTTGACCGGCGGAACCTTCTACTGTTCCCGCATCACACACCGACAAAATACTTAACGTCGGATCGTTACACTTCGACGACCAAAGAGACTCCCAGGATCCAAAAAACATCGGTTTTCGCCCTGAAATATAGCGTTTTGTCCCGTTTTGATCGGTCGGACATGAACGAGGGCCCATCGAGGCGTTCGGGCAAAATCGTCAAATCATTATCTGCTCCGCAACGGCAATGCTCACTTCAGCCGGCCCCGAGGGAAAGCGCGAACTTCCTTGTCTTCTATTGCGAAAAGAACTTGTCAAAAAGCCTGCGATTCTGTTGCCGGCAAGATTCGACTTGTTGGCGAAGTTCCTCCGGGTTGGCGAACCCCTGGAGATAGGCAAGCCGCGCCAGCTCGTCTTTATCGTCGGGAAATTCATGACGGGCGGCCGTGTTCATCAATCGAATTCGCGATTCGATATGTCTTAGAAAAGAGTAGGAACTGCTCAAGGTCTCAAAGTCGATCGTCGACAGGTAGCCGTGCTGCATCAAGCGTTCCGCAGCCAGAAGTGCCCCGCTCTGCAATACTTCCGGGCAAATCCGACCGTGCTTCAATTGGAGCATCTGAATAATGAATTCGACGTCGACGGTTCCGCCTTCCGCGCGTTTCAAATTTCTGGACGAGCAGTTCTCCTGCATTCGAATTCTCATCTCGCGCAGGTCTTCCAGTGTCTGCTTATTCCACGGGCGCGATTGGATGGCATTGGTCGCCAGGTGGGCTGCCTGCTTTCGCGCGATCGACGACCCGTAGACTGGACGAGCCTTACACATGGCCAAACGTTCCCAACTGCGGGCGTCGCCGGAATCGAAGTACCGTGCAAATTCCTGAAACGAAATTGCCAACGCCCCGCTTTTGCCTGTCGGTCTCAAGCGACAATCGATATCGTAAATTTTTCCAAGCGGACCAGCGCTTGAGATCACATTGATGATTTTCGCGCCAAGCTCGCTAAAAAAGTGCTGATTGGATGTCGGATTGGATCCCCGCGTCTGCCCGTCTCCCTGGTAAAGAAAAACGACATCAAGGTCGCTGTGATAATTCGGCTGCCGACCGCCAAGCTTTCCGAGCGCCAGGATCACCAGCTCGCAATCGCCACCCTGGATGGTTGGCGGCCCATACTTTGCGATCGCCTTCTGCAAACAATGGTCGGCCGCGCTATGCAAAATGACTTCGGCAATATCGGAAAGCGCGCGATGCGTTTCCCGGATGGAATCCTGACCGACAATATCGCGCACCCCAACGCGAAGATGCTGGTCGTTCTTGAACGCATGAAGAATCGGCACAATGTCTTCCGCATTTTGGGACAGCCAGGCGATCGATTGTTTCAAGAAATCAAATGAAGGCAAGTCGCCCATCGTCAGGCTGTCGGTCAAACTGTCGACCATCCCCGGATCTCGGGAGAGTATTTCGGTCAAGTAGTCGCAGGTCGAACAAAGCTTGACGTAAAGCTTCATCGAAGGAGGATGAATCGAAAACAGCTCCCACAGCGTTCCTTTTCCTCCGATGGAATCGCTGACCGAGCGCAAATGAACCAGTGTTTGATCGGGGTTGGGCGTCCTTCCGATTTCGGCAAGCAGATCAGGCGCGATCGCGGCAAGAAAATGTCGGCAACGTCGAGAAGAGAGAAACCGAGTTGTTTCGCTGGCGAGCGCGTTCAAATTCTTGAGTGCATTTCCGGTATCGCGAAAACGGTATTTTGAAAGAACCTCGTCCGCCCACTCGCGTTCCGGTTCCGGATCGAAAACAAGATCGACTTCGGGGGGCACATGCTTGTCCGCCTCACTTCCGAATGCGTCGCTCAGCAAATGTTGCAGAATCCCTCGATTCAAATCTTTGATCTGTGCCCAGTCCGCACGAAACTTATCAAGCGCCGATGATCGCTTGTCACCGGTATAGCCCATTCGCATTGCCACCTTGGCCAACTCGGAAGGCTCTTCGGGAAGCGTATGCGTTTGAAGATCGAACATGATTTGAAGTCGATGTTCCACGGCCCGCAACCAGCAATAGTTCTTGTCAAGAATCTGATACTCTTGCATCGTCAAGCAACCGGCCGTCTCAAGTCGCGCAATCGCTTCGAGGGTGTTGTTCGTACGAACGCGTTTTGAGGTGTTGCCGTTGAGCAACTGAAGGAACTGGATCGTAAACTCGATGTCGCGGATTCCGCCGAACCCCGTCTTTACATTGTGGACTTCATCGCCATCGATCAATGTCTTTCTTTCGATCTTCCGCTTCAGGGCTTTCATGCTCTCGATATCGCCGCCGGACAATCGAGACGTGTAAATCCAGGGCTCCAGTTTTTGCAGTACCCTGTTTCCAAACGCTTCGTCGCCAGCAACCGGTCGCGCCTTGACCATCGCCTGCCGTTCCCAGTTTCGGCCTTTGTGTTCGTAGTAACGAAGGAAAGCATCGGAGTGGGAGGTCATGGGCCCCTGTTTGCCTTCCGGCCGCAGACGCCAATCAACCCGGTAGGCGGCGCCGAGCGCGGACGGCTCGGTCAGTAGTCGTGTGAACTCCTGGGCCATTCGATCAAAAAACTGACGATTGGTGCGCTTCCCGGAATCCGTTTGGCCTTCCTGCTCATAAACAAATATCAGATCGATATCGCTTGAATAATTCAGTTCGGCGCCGCCCAGTTTTCCCAAGGCGAAAATCGTATAGGCACAGGAATTCCCATCGCGCAACCTGGGCGCACCAAATTTTTTCGTTAGTGATTTCTCAACAAAGTTTGCGGCTGCGTGGCAAATGGCGTCGGCCAGATATGAAATCTGTTCGGTAATTTCCCGGATGTCCTGCCCGGCTACCAAGTCTCCGAACGCAATCCGCAAGATCTCGCGCTGCTTGAACCGTCGACTCGAAAGCACCATCTGGCCAAAGTCCTCGATCTCGGCCGTTTCCTGAAGGATGGCGTCAATCAAAGCTTCCCGTGGTACCGGATGTCCCTCGGTAAGTCTTAGCGCGTCAAAGGCCTCCCGGTCCCGAATCAACAAATCACTCAGATACTGGCTGCTGGAAAAGATGCGAATCAAAACCGAAAGTGCCGTCGGGTCGCGTTCGAAAAGCGAAAACGTGCTAAACGGACTGCGTGATTCAGCGAGAAAGCGGTCGAGATTATTCAAAACCATGTCCGGATCGCTCACGGTCGGCATGATTTTTGACAACCGCGTCGCAAAGGCGGCCGCAAGTTCGTCATGCGGGATCAGTTGAGAAAGAGACGCCAAGTTGGCCATCGATCTTTCGCGATCGCGCAGCCGCCAGGACGCAAGTTCCGGCTGGCCGATGGATTCAATCAGTCGCGACATTACCTTTGTGCCGAGCTTTCCTAGCGCTTGAAACCGAACACGTGTTGATTCGTGGCGGCCTATTCTAACAGGCCATGGATCAACGATTCAATCAACGAAAATCCTACGTGGTGATGGTTGTTATTGGAGACGAGTCAAAATCAAGACGACTCAAAGTGCACAGATTCTCGCTACCTGGAGGATAAGGCTTGCATCACCGTACGGGTGCCCGATGCGTAAAGCGTGCCGGTGTGGCGATTGAAATAGAGATAACTTCCCGCGGTATATGGAATTCTGAAATACTCGAATCCACTATAAAGATCACATACCGAGATGTGACGGGAGTACAGACAAAATACGCGTTTGGTTTTCGGGTCGATCGCCAGGTCCAGCATCGAGTTTGGAATTGGATAATCGCCTTGCAGAAGATACTTTCCGTCAAGTCGTTCGAATACGTAGATTTTGTTTTCGGCAACGAAGTGTGCAATCAGGACGTCACCACCAACATGGACCCTGGGAATCGCGGGGGGCCGACCAATCTGCAATTCAAACGCTTCTTCGGTGATGTCCACATCCGGAGCAAAACGACACTCGACCCGATCTTTCTTTCGGGTGCAACCGAAGAAGACTTCCCCATTAAAGGCAAATATCTTTTCGCCGCTCAGCTTTCCCGTTTGAATGCGAGCGCCACCATGAAATTCGAGTGGGATTTCATTTTCACTGGTCACCAGAAAGCCGCCCTTCGGTTCGAAGCCGGCAAGGCTGCCGCGAACATCCGAAAACTCGCCGACGCGCATGGTTTCGATGTCGACGAGTTGGCTATACACCTTCCCGGACCGGGTCCCAACCACAACAATTGTTTTTCCGTCGTCGAGAAGGCGAAACTGGAAATTGTCTAACGATGGAGAGATCCTGAATCTTTCTGACTCGCGATAGATGTTCTTGCCAATGGTGTATCGCGAAATGAATCGTGCTCCCCGGGTGAACACGAATCGGTCTTCCCGATCAGAGACAATGGGACCCTTGGCCGTCAATTTCAAGCGTCCCAAGTTGTTCTGCTCGGAGGCAACCAAGTGGTCCAATGCGTGCCATTCCCAGCCTCGCATTTCTTTGTCAATTGAATCAAGCGTGGCCCTGGCCTCATCCCATTTGGATTCCTTGATTCGATCAAAACTGTTTCGAATGAACTGACGATAGACGATAAGTTTTGCTTCGCCTTTCGCGGAAAGCAGCGTTTCAACGAGTTGCTGTTTCTGCAACTCGGCCAATCGCAAGCTGCCCATCAACTCGTCGAGTCGACGAGTGAGGTCGTCAACATTGGCCGCGTTTCCTTTTAGCGGCTCCAAGTCACGAACTTGTTGTTTCAAACGAAATATCTGGGCTTCCCGTTTCGACAAGTCGTTTTTTAATTGACGAAGCTGACGATCATTCGCTTTGTTTTGAGACCGGGTGTTCTTTTGGGCGCGAGCAAATTTCTGCCTCACGGATTCGACCTCGGAATTCACCCGGTCGAGTTGGTTCTCGATGTTAACGACTTCCTCTGCCTTGCGATTGGCCAGAATCCCAAAATAGATGGCAAGTCCAACCCCGATGATCGTCGACAAAACGGAGGCACCGAACAACGCAGTTGTCTTGCGTACGCGAACGGGTTCATGTTCAGCTTCACGGTCAGCCGCCGTTTCGAACTCAAGCGATTCGTTTCCATCCGGCGATGGCTTGGAATCGGTTTCTGCAGCCGGTTGGTTTTTCGATTCGAAGGAATGGCCCAAATGACTGCCGTCGTAAGCCAGGCGTCTTTCTTCCGCCAAGAGGCAGGTGCGTGCAATCGCCAATTCATTGAGTAAACGGTGGGCTTCATCGGAATGCGGCCCGGTTTGAAAAGTACGAACATGGGCCATCTGGCGGTCAGCCGCCGCTGCAATGACTTCGCGATCACTTTCGAAATCTTCAATACCCAAGAGTCGATAATGATTCGGCGGGCGTTCTGGGTGGCGAATTCCAAGCCATTTCAGGTAAGGATCAAATTTCGCCATCTTTGCTTGGCTCGTGACCATTTAAACAAGTTTCGCGCAACGCTTCGATTTTAGCAGGCGGCGAGCAAAGTGCACCAATGCGGCGCGATCCAAGGGAATTCGCCATCCAGGATGGTTGGATTAATTGGCCGGAACGATCTCGGTTCCTGCAGGAAACGCGCAAGAGCCAATGGGGCCAAGTCAATGGCTTCCGCAACAGAGCGTGTTCATGTTTCCTGACTACAGCGCTTTACGATAGCGGCGTCCGTTGCGGTCGGTTTTCGAAGAAAACTCCGGAGCATCAAAGCCTTCCATTTCGTCCAGCTTGAGTTCCGAGTTGATTCGCTTTTCAATTTGTTTCAAGTGTTTTCGCTCGACCGGCGAAACCAGGGTGAAGGCAACACCATCTTTTCCCATCCGACCAGTTCGCCCTACGCGGTGAACATAGTCATCGCTCAACTCGGGAACATCGTAGTTGATGATGTGCGAGATACCGGTCACATCGATGCCCCGACCAACCACATCGGTGGCAATCAAAAAACGAATCTTTCCCTCGCGAAACCGTTTCATGGTTCGGTCACGTGACGACTGTGTCATGTCGCCGTGAATGGAACCGGAATTGTCTTCGCCAAACAATTCGATGAACTTGGCGTTTCGGGATAGCTTCCGGAACAAGCTCTCGGTTCGCAGTTTGGTTCGGCAGAAAACAATGGCCTGTTCCGGCTTTTCGCGTTCCAGGAGTTTGGACAACAGTTCAAACTTTTGATCTTCAAAAATGTTGAAGAAAAATTGTTCGATCGTTTCGACCGCGATATTTTTGTCCGAAAAGTTGATCAGCTTGGGATGGTCCATATAACGCTGAGCCAACTGCGCGATGGGCGGGGGTACCGTCGCGCTCAACATCAATGTTTGCCGATCGCGCGGACAGCGGCGAAGGATCTTTTCAATGGAAGGCCGGAATCCAATATCCAGCATGCGGTCGGCTTCATCCAAAACCACGCACCAGACATTCTTGAGATTCAGAGTGCCCCGTTCGAGATGGTCGATGACTCGGCCCGGTGTGCCGACAACGACCGTCGCGCCGTTCTGCAACCAGCGGATTTGTTGTCGAATCGGTTTTCCACCGTAAACCGCAACTGCGTTGAAGTCTTTGTGCTGACAAAGCTTGTCGAAAGTTTCAAGAACTTGAACGGCGAGTTCACGTGTGGGCACAAGGACCAAAGCCTCAGGATGCTTGGTCAACCCATCAAAGTCAATCTGTTCAATGATTGGAATGGCAAACGATGCTGTCTTCCCGGTACCGGTCCGTGCTTGGCCAACAACGTCGTATTGTTCCAGCGCCAAAGGGATCAAACCGGCTTGAATCGGGGTGGGTTTGGTAAAGCCTGCCGCTGACAGCGACTTTAACATTTCAGGGCCCAACTTTAATTGTTCAAAAGCCAGCCGTTGAACCCGTTTTTCCACTCGTTTTTTGGAATCGTTTGATCTATTCTCGAAATCTTGATTGGGGTTTGGTTGCACCATTGAGATCAAATTCATCCGAGGTTCGCGATCAGGCCCGCCGCTTTTTCCAGAAATATACTCTTCGGAGTATGCGCAAGAGCGGGATCAATGATCATGCATCAAAGAAAATATAACGTCCAGCACCGATAAGCTAACATTCGAAGGCTTTTTCGGTCAACGCGAGAAAAATAAATGGGGTCCGAAGCCAACCACGGATTTGCCCGGAGTTCCGGGAAACACGACGCGAATTGGCACCAAGAACGGTTCAACCGTTTTCTTGAGTTTGTCCAAAATGCTCAGCCGGTCGCCCAAACGGTGGCAGAATCGGGAGATTCCGTCGCCTTTGAGATCGAGGATTTCGGAACATCGATCCAGCATGTCACGCCCGACCAATTGGGCCGGTTATTTCAGGAATTGGCAATCAACCGGGAGCTCCTGGCTCAACCCGAAGCCGCATCGGCCCTGGAAGCCATTTTTCAGCTGTTTGCCCGACGCCCCGTCAATGAACCGTCCAAGTTCGATAATGCGTGGCTCGACGCGACCGATTTCGAGACGGTTTACCGATCGATTCCTGCTGAATCCAACAGTCGAAATCATCTGCTGTCAGCGTTGGCGGCCATGGACTCGGATCAAGCTTTGAAGCTTTTTGCCAATCTGTTGTCGACGGATCCACCCGCCGATGAACGAGGTATTTTGCTTTCATTCGCTCCGCTCGTTAACGGCTCGCGAAAGTATGACGTTTCTTTACTGTTTCCGGATCTATTGGAAGCGCTGAAGTATAAACACCTGGCCGCCATCATTCTCGATTTGGCCAATTACTGCTATCGAAATGGAATGACCGATGTTCATCCGGTCAAACCGCGAACCCAGCAACTCACGGTATTGCTTGGCCAAGTCGTCAATCAGCTAGCCATGATTGAAGAAGGCAAACTGGACGGGCGAAGCGCTAACGAGATCAGCGATAGCGTGAATGAAAGTGTAGCGCTGACCGTTTCCCTATGCGATGCATTGGCCCAGGCCGATACTCAAAAAGCGGTCGGGAAAGTTCGACAGGCGATGGGCTTGAAACACCGCCGCGTCAAAACCGAAGCGGCCGCGGCATTGATCCGGCTTGGCGATACGGATGAAGGCGAAGGCAAGAAACAGCTGGTCGAGCTCGCCGCCGAACCCATCTGCCGGCTCCGCGTGATTGAATATGCTCGCGAGCTTGGGTTGCTTGATGAAATCGATGAAGATGATCAAGGACCTGCGGCGCTGGCAGAAAGCCAGTTGGCGCTTTGGTTGGCGTCGCCCGCGCAAATGGGTGTCTCGCCGACGTCCATGGAAGTGGTTCACCATTCGCGTCTGCGGTGGCCCGGATTTCAGGAAGCGGTCGATTGTTTCCTGATTCGATTCGAGTACCGCTTTGCGGGACAAACTTATTCGAACATTGGCCTGGTTGGCCCGGTCACGCATGCCTTTGCCTGCAACCTGGAACATCTTTCTTATCGCGAGATCCTGGCGGCGTTTGCCGGTTGGCAAACGGAACACGAAGACGTTTATACCATCGATATCGAGAAGGCACGCGAAGCGATGCCGGGAACCGTGGAAACGCTTTCGCGTCGCGTGAAAGCTTCCTATGACGAGATGCAATTGCATTTTCTCGGGTTCTTTTTCGAGACGCCTTCGTTGATTGCGTCGGTAACGGAAGAAAGTGCCGGCGGCGAGCTGAGATCGCTCGTTGTCATGGACCGCGACAACGAGTACGTATTTGGTGCCGGGTCGAGCCACTCTCCATTGACGCCCGAATTGGCCTTTGAGATCTACAAAGGCTTGCAACTTCTTGTTGCGTTCAATGACCCCGAAATCTTCGAGCAGTACGAGCTCTAAGTTTCATCCAGATTTTCGGTTTAATGAGAACCACGCGGGGTGTTTTTGCGCGGACGAACCACTCGCTTGCGCTTCGTGCTTGTATGGGTTTCGGAAGTCCCGGACTCTGGCAATTAGCCAACCTTCGTCCGGCTCTGGCAATTAGCCAACCTTCGTCCGGCTCGGGCGATCGGCTAACCTTGGTCCGGCTCAGGAAATCAGCTTGCCGAGGTTGATCCAGTTGATATCCGATCGAGTATGAATGCGTTGTACCAGGTCCATCAGCTCGGGTTGATCGGCCAGCATACGGAACGCGATTCCGGACAAGGCAATTCCGCCCGCCTCGAAACAAAGCGTGAGCTGTCCATAGGTTCCGGAAACGACATTCACCTCTCGTTCCAGAACCTGCTCGAACTCGGCTTGAGGTTTCAGCTCTGGCTCTCGACGGCAAGGCAGTCCAATCATCATGTTGGCTTCACCGCCACAGGTATTCAAACCCGGTTGTGCTTCCGCAATGACTTGAGCAATCCAATTGATTCGCTCATTGTTCTCGTCGTCGCACAGTGCGTCAAAGCCAGGTTGCACGTCCGCCTGTTGAACCAGTCGAGCGGCAATTTTACGGGCCAGTTCTTCAAGCTCTGCGGCAACATTGCATTTGCTCATGGCGTCCTGGTCGACGGTTTTTGCGAAACCACCTTTGGATTTGAAAATCTGGCGATGAGCGAGTTCGCTGAACTTCCGTGTCAAGTCGGGAACGCTCCTCGTAAGATCATCACAGAGGCCATTAATGAATCGGAACGTCGAATCGTCTTCTTCGTAGCCAAAGTCATGATGATCGGAATCGCTGACTTTGCCCCATGTTTGAACCGTCAATCGACGCTGCTGCATTTCATCTTCCATTCCGGAAATGAAGCTCGCCCACTTACGGTAAAAAGACCGCAGCGCTTCGTTGACGACTTGGCTACAGACCACATTCACCAGGTCGCCAATGGCCTGGCCAAGGATCTCATCGCTGGATTTTGACTCGACCGCGGATTTGATTTCGTTCAACAATTCGGATCGACGCTCATCGACGGACTTGGAAACCAGGTCCATTGCCTCGAACGATTCCTGGATGTGTTTCGAAATGGTTTTGAGTGCGCGAATGATTCCTCCCACTCGAATGGTTGGAATCTCCTGCAACTCCTGGCAGCTTTGGCGAACCAATTCGCTGTATTCTTCGAACGCATGCTTCAGCAAAGGCGCAAGCCATTCACCATAGTGAATCGATTGGTTGGACTCAAAGTGGTTGTGAATGGCCAGGGTGACTTCCGACCAAAGTTTTGATTTGCGGCATGATCTGGCAATTTCCATCGCATCCTGAATCAACGAAGGCTCAACTTCGCGAGACTTCTCTTCAACACGCCTGGACCAGGTGGCGACCTGATTTTGATACCCAATGTACTGATCAAGAATCGCGGAAGCGTATTGATCGGCCTGCGGGTTCTCATGGTTGGAGTTGGTCCATGAGTCCAAAACGGCGCGAAGAAGCTCGTCGCACAATGGTTTCACCGAGTCGATTCCGACGCTTCGAATTCCCATGGTTCGACAGGCAAAGGTCTCTTTCTTCTTGTCCGCTTTCCGGGATTGATCGAAAAACGTCTGGCAGGGACTCGCAACATTCAGGAAAACGTACTCGGCCAAATCGCGGATCTTCTTGGCAAAATCATTTTTCTGAACGATGTTACCGAAGTCCGAAACGTAGGTGTTATCGAATGGAATCGAGTCCTCAAAATCCGGAATGCCGAGTGTGTCATCGCCCGGATAGCCGTACTGAACAAAATGTCCAAGCTCGGTCAAGCAAGCAAGCGTGTTCGCGGTATTCAGCTGCGGGTCACCGACCAATCGGCTGGTGCAATGAGACAGGATTCCGTCGACGGTGTAATCGCGAATTCCGAGATCGGAGAAAATGGTTCGCATTGCGTAGGCAAAGTCGAGAACGCTTCCGCTTCCGACCCCACCCGAAATCGACGAAACGATAATGACACGCGGCTTCTCGGAAGGATCAAATTGCAGCGTTTCCGAAGTCTGAGCAACGCATTCAGGACGGGTCAGATCGCTAATGGTGCGATGAAGCGTGGAAAAGATTTTTTCGCAGTGATCCGCGAAGGCCAGTCGGCCCAAAGGTCGCAGGCCTTCGGTTTGTTGGCTTCGGGGAACGTTGTAGATCCAGCGACGGCTCAGCCAGTTGCTGTATCGTGCGGCTTTGTCGCGATAACCTTGAGACTGTCGAAGCGGAATTTCAAGGATTTCGTTCGGTGAAAGCGCATTGCCTTCGATGGAACCGGTGGCTTTGGCCAGGGAATTTCGATCCGTATCGATGGCCAAGATTTTTACCGAGGGAATGGTGTCGAGATCGCCAATTCGCTCGGCCAGTAGTCTGCGAAACTCGCACGCAATTCTTGTTCCCGTATTTCCCAGTCCGACGACAAGCGTTGGGCGACTGGAAGGTGTTTGGTCTTCTAGATCGAGCTTGCCTGCGATCTGGATCGGACGATTACGATCGGGCAGAATACTGTTGCTCAGTTGATTCGTGACGTCGATAGCCGATGGATTGACTTGCATCGTCGCGCCATCGTCGCGGTCCATTTGTTTGAGGATCTTCGGTCGCGCATTCGAGTTCCGCCGCGTCTTGCGGTTCATTAACTCGTCGATCAGCTCACGACAATTTTCAAATCGCGCTTTTGGGTCTTTCGCGAGCGCTTTTTGCATGACGATTTGGTCGCCCCGGTTCAACGGACTCAAATCGGGATATCCGTGAACGTGTTGAGCGGCCAATTGCGCGGGCGTTGTGCCTTTGAAAGGTCGAATGCCGGTCAACATTTCCTGGTAGACGATCGCGAGACTGTACTGATCGCTGAACTTGCTTGGTTTTCCGTCAAACAACTCGGGCGGGGCGTAGGTGGGTGTCAAACCGCTCATCAGCGATTGCGTGACATTGTGAATGCTTTTGACGAGACCAAAGTCAGCGACTTTGACATGCCCGCTGACAATCAAAAGGTTCTCCGGCTTTACGTCCAGGTGTTGCAGCGAGTGATGGTCACTGATGTAATCCAGGCCGTCTGCTGCGTCCCGAAGATAATCCAACAACTGTTGCCGCGGGATCCCTTCCTTGCCCTCGGCCCGGCAACGATCAAATATTTCGGCCAGCGATTCGTCGGCCAATTCTGAAATGACAACGACGCGATCTTCGACGACATCGATTCGGTCGAGGGAAAGCAGGAAGGGATGCCGGACCTCCTTGATTTTGTCGAGGGATTTTAGCTCGACCTGGGCACGGCTTTCATCGTGGACCCCATAGATGAACTTGATTGCCTTCGCGATGCCTCCGGGAGCTTCCGCGCTCCAAACTTCTCCGTAACCGCCGGAGCCAATCCGTTCGCGCAAAACGTATCCGAGGACTGATTGGTGGGCTGTTAAGGCTTGCATCTTGACGTACCAGTGATGTTCAAATCCGGACAAAAACGACGAGGATCTATTGGAAACCTAGCTTGCGGTTTAGGGTTTCCGAGACGGCGCAAACAGCGCATTCGGAAGCACGAATGTTTTCTATCCGTTGAGCCGGCATAATCCGTTTGGTCGGAAGAAAGCGAACGAGCCCGGTTCAACCAGGGTTCGATCGGCGCGGAAAAGAACAACACGAGAAGTGGAGCGACCACGTACGCCGAGAGCTACCGATCTTTCAATAAGTGAACCGTTTCTTTTCCTTTGACAACGGTGAAGTAGCTATTCACGACCCGGTCGATGTGATCGTCACGAAGTTCCAAGGGAAGATCGTTGTAGGTGCAGTAGTTCTGGATTTGATTGATCAAATCGCGAGGGTGGCATCGACGAAGGTTTCTCCCGCCTTCCTGATAGTGCTTTTTGATCAACGTATCGACGACTTCCGACTTGTACTCGATTTCGTATTTCTTGCAATAAAGTTGGAACAGCGTGTGAAATTCGGCTGATCCGGGGTCACTAATTTCAATCTTGTAGGGAATTCGCCGAAGAAACGCATCGTCGACCAAGTCACTTGGTTCCAGGTTGGTTGAGAAGATGATCAGCTGTTCGAAGGGAACGCGAATCTTCTTTCCGGTCGAAAGGGTGAGAAAATCAACGCGGCTTTCAAGTGGCACGATCCAGCGGTTGAGCAGCGCAGTCGGTTCGACTTGTTGACGACCAAAGTCATCAATCAACAGGCAGCCACAGTTGCTTTTCATTTGCAGCGGTGCTTCGCTGACGTTGCTGTTGGGATCGTGGCGAATTTCCAGGGCGTCCAGGGTCAGTTCCCCGCCAACCATCACGGTGGGACGTTGAATTTTGACCCACCGCCGATCGCTGGCAGCAGCTTTGAGGATGGTTTGCTCCTCGTTTTGCGCAGCCTGGTGATAGGCCGTGTCGTAAAACTTGATGATCTGTCCGTCTTCAATGATCGCATGCGGAACCCAGATTTCCTGACCAAAGCACATGGTGATTCGCTGGGCCAAGGTCGTCTTGCCGTTTCCGGGTTCGCCATAAAGAAACAGGCCGGCCCCGGAGTTGATCGCAGGTCCCAGCACTTCAAAGAGTTTTTCATCGACGGAAATGTCTTCGAAAGCCGCGCGGAGCTGCTGCCGCTTGGGGCTTTCGTAGCGAATCGTTTGGGCTTCCGCGCTCAATACGTAATCCATCAGCGGAACGGGAGCGGGACCAATGTAGGAACACTGCTGAGCCATGACCGCCGCGGACTCGCGGCCTTTTTCGGTCAACGAGTATTGGTAGTCGTTGAGTGGTGCCGAACCTCGATGAACAATCATTTGACGTGAACGGAGGCTCTGGTAAACCGGTTCCACCAGGTTGAAAGGAATGCAGATAAAATCTGCCATTTGTCGTCCGCTGGTGGTGCCTACGATATTGAGGTGCTTCAAGATCAACGACTCAATGAGCGTTACCGGCAAGCCCGTATCCGCAATGGTCTGCGGTTCGCTTGGGCGAAAGGACTCGTCTGTCAAAATGGTGGCCAGCAGGCTGTTGGGCGAAAGCCCTGCTTGCGTCATGGTCATACCGGTTCACCTTCTTCATGGATATCGAGGCGTAAGTATCTGTATTAACAAAGTGCGGGATTTCCCATGCTTTGTTGTGAAACTTTAGGTCACGCTTAAGCTGTGCCAATTGATACGATCGGTATTTTCGTTTTTTTTTTTCGAATCGAGGCAAACGTTCTGGAATAGTTTTTATACCCCCCAAACCCGTGATCTTTACTTTAGGAGCCCTGAAACCCGTAGACTTTTTACACCCTGAACGCCAGTGTCCAACCCACTTAAAAACACGACGACAGCGACAAAGGTTACTCCGGTCAACAAGGCCATGGCGCCACCAACCTGGCATTTGTCCGGACAAGTCGACCCCTCTTCTCCCGTTCGGAGAATCTCAGTTCACTCATCTCCCTTCGTTGTTGGACGTCGCGCGGACTGCGCACTTTCCCTGTCGACCAACAGTGTGTCCAAGCAGCATGCCGAACTTTACCTGGAAGGCAACGCGATCGTGCTCCGCGATCTCGGAAGCACCAACGGGACTTATGTCAACGGTGAAAAGATCGAAGGAGAAATCCATCTAAGCGAAGGCGACCTTGTCCAATTCGCGACAGCCGTTTTCCGGGTGAGTTGCAGCACCAACTCGCAATCAGATAACACGATTGAAGAAAACGCTTGCGACCGTGCATTGGCGTTGATGCAATTTGATCGACTGATCAATGATGGCGGACTCCTTCCCTACTACCAACCGATTGTTCGAATGGACAATCGAAAAGCAGTTGGATTTGAAGTGCTCGGGCGAAGTCGACTATTCGGCCTCAAGACTCCGGAAGAAATGTTTTCAGCCGCCTCGGAGCTGAGTCTCGAAGGCAAGCTGAGTGAGTCCTTTCGAACACGCGGCTTGGAAGTCGCAAAAAACCTGCCGAAACATTTCAATCTTTTTCTCAACACCCATCCTGTGGAGTTGGGAACGGATGAGCTGATCAGCTCACTGAAGCAACTTCGCGAATTTGAACCGGATCATCAAATCACGTTGGAAATCCACGAAGCGGCCGTCACGAATCTCACCATGATGCGTACGCTGCGAAGTGTTCTCACGGATTTGAATATCAACCTGGCTTTCGATGACTTCGGGGAAGGCCGAGCTCGTCTGGTCGAGCTGGGTGACGCCAAGCCGAATTACGTCAAATTCGACATGAACCTGACTCGATGCATTAGCCGGGCAACTTCGGAACGCCAGGGCATCGTGGCCACCATTGCCAATCTCGTGAAGGAATTGGAAATCACGGTCTTGGCCGAGGGCGTGGAGTCGGAAGAAGACCACGACATATTGGTGGAAATGGGATTCGATCTTGGGCAGGGCTTTTTCTACGGCCGGCCCGCCAAGCTTGCCGAGTACGATCGCTGCCTGGAAAGCCCTATGCCAGCGGACATCTAAAGTCCGATTCGGACCGAAAATTTGAGTCGCAAAACCACGGAATTGGGGAGTTTCTGCCGTGAAAATCCCCCAAAATGGCTCAATTTCTTGCCTTACAAAGCGACAAATTGATCGCTACAATGTTTCGTTCCGATAACAATTGAGCGCTCGCTGCGCATTGCAAATAGGTATAGCTGCCGCCAGATCGGCAGAAGTTTTTGGAGTATTTCAGATGGCCAAGAAAAAAGGCGGTCGCAAGAAGAAGCTGGAAACCCTGTTTCTGGTTTGTGAAGAAACGGGCGACTACAACTACACGATTCGACGAAAACCCGGCGGTGAGAAGCTGAAGTTGAAAAAGTACTCACCTCGCCTGAAACGCCACTCGATTCACAACGAAAAGAAAAAGTAGGCGAGCTCGGCGCACTGGTCCGGCGCTTTGGTCCGGCGCATTGGTCCAACAGCGCACAACCCTTTCTGGGCTGGCAATTGTTATGGCTGGCGGCGAATTGCGTCATTGATTTTGGCAATGGCCCTGCATTGCTGAACTCGGAATTGCTCAATTCGAATTTGCCGGCACCCATTGGCCGAAAGGCCGGTTTCAGGGAGTTGGAAATGCAGTGATCCGCGTTCCTTGCGGAGCAATCCAACGATAGGGCTTTCATTCCCGGCGCCGTTTGAAGGAGTCGCGCTTTGGTCCAGAAAAAATGGAATATTGCGGTCGCCGACCAAGGCATTGCCCATTCGCTCGAACAGGGTGCCAACATTTCGCCCGTCACGGCGCAACTTCTCGCCATTCGTGGCGTCACCCGCAGCGACGCGGCGCGAAGTTTTCTCGAGTCCAAGCTTCTTGATCTGCGCCCACCCGAATCTTTGCCGGGTGCTCGCCTTGCGGCTGAGCTTATTTTTGATGCGATTCGTCAGAACCAGAAAATCGCCATTTACGGTGATTACGATGCCGACGGGATGACATCGACGGCAATCCTGTGGCGTTGTTTGAAGATGTTTGACGCGGACGTCGTCTACTATGTGCCAAACCGGCTGGACGATGGTTACGGACTGAACGTTGGGGCAATCGACGATCTCAATGATCGCGGCGTTCAATTCATCATCACCGTTGATTGTGGAATTGCGAGCCACCGGGAAGTCGCGCGGGCAAAATCGTACGGCATGACGGTGGTGATATCTGACCACCACCAGCCTTCCGAAAATTTTCCCGACGCGGACGCGATCGTTCATCCGGGGATCGAAGGCTATCCGTTTTCCGGTTTATGCGGTGCGGGAGTTGCCCTGAAAATCGCATGGGCGCTTTGTAAACGGGTTAGCGGAAGCGACAAGGTTTCTCCAGCGGGTCGCCAGTTTTTGCTAACCGCTCTGGGATTGGCCGCGATTGGAACGGTGGCGGATGTCGTCCCGCTTGTCGACGAAAATCGAATCATTGCCAAGCACGGGCTGGTTAGTCTTAAGACGACGGAGATCGAGGGACTTCGTCAACTGATGCGATTGACGGAGTTGGACAAAAAACCGGCTTTGTCCGCCGAAGATATTGGCTTTACTTTGGGGCCTCGGTTGAACGCGGCGGGTCGTCTTGGCCAGGCTCAGTTGGCGGTCGAGTTGTTAACGTCACCTTCAACCAGCCGAGTTGCTGCGCTGGCTGACTACATCAACAAGCTCAATAGCAGCAGGGACAGTATTGAACGAAAGATCACAAAAGCCGCCAATCAACAACTCAAGGACCGATTTGATCCCGAGCACGATCCGGCGATTGTGCTTTCCGACGATGAATGGCATAAGGGAGTGATCGGGATTGTTGCCGGTCGATTGGCCGAGAAACACCATCGGCCCACGATTGTGATTTCGTCGGATATCGATGCTTCGGTTGATGCCGTCGGGTCCGGCCGTTCCTCGATGGGAATCGACCTGTATCAGGCGTTGAGCGAGTGCGAAGAGCACCTGGTCAGTTTTGGCGGGCACCGCGCGGCAGCCGGACTAAAAATCAAAAAGGATCAGATCGATTTGTTCCGGGAATCATTTTTTGAATCAATCATGGCCCAGGCCAATGTGTTGGAAATGGTGCCGGAGTTGAATATTGATGTCGAGGTTGGTTTGAGTCAACTCACGCTTTCGGCACTCAATGAAATCGAAAAACTGGCTCCCTTTGGACAGGAGAATCCACGTCCATTGCTCTGCGCCAACGAGGTCACGCTTTCGGCGCCGCCGAAACGAATTGGTGAGGGAGGTCGGCATCTATCGCTCCAGTTGGAACAACACGGAGTCAAGCTTCGGGGCGTCGCCTTCGGAAATGGCGATTGGGCGGAAGAACTTCAGCAAGTTCCTGGGCCGATCGATGTTGTGTTCCGTCCGGTGATCAACGAGTTTCGCGGGCGCCGGTCGGTCGAAGTCCAGTTGGTGGATTGGCGAAAAGCGGCCAGCCTGGTCGCATCTGTTTGAGCCCATGAACGACGATTCCTGGTTGACGGATTCTGACTGGCAAGAGCTGCTGGCAGAAGAGCTGCAGCAACCCTATGTTCAGGATTTGCGTCGTTTTGTCGAACGCGAACGGGCCCAACACAGGATCTTTCCGACCGCTGAGAATACTTTTCGCGCGTTTCAACTTTGTTCGTTTGCAACGACCCGAGTCGTTATCCTGGGGCAGGATCCCTACCACGGAGCTGGCCAGGCGCACGGTTTAAGTTTTTCGGTACCGCGAGGCGTAAAATTGCCTCCATCTTTGCGGAATGTTTTCAAAGAACTTTCAAGCGATCTGGATACGGTCCAGCCGGAACACGGTGACCTGACGACTTGGGCCGAACAAGGGGTACTGCTTCTCAATACGGTACTTACCGTTCGCGAGGGTGAAGCTCATTCGCACAAGAAACAGGGATGGGAGCGGTTGACCGAGGCGGTCATTCGGTTGCTGGGAAGTCGCGAGCAGCCGACGGCATTCGTGTTTTGGGGCAAGCCGGCTGCTTCCAATCGGAAGTGGATTGACGAGACCAAACACTTCGTGGTGGAATCAGCGCACCCATCGCCCCTTTCGGCGTCAAGAGGTTTTTTTGGTAGCAGGCCTTTCTCGAAAATTAATTTTTTTCTTGAAGAAAAATACGGACGCGGAATCAAATGGTCCGCCGAGAATCGTCGTTTGTTTCGAGATTCGCAGTCATAAATTTTTGTGCCAAAATTTGTCGGCCGAAAAAAATATTTTGACTCAAAATTAGGGTGCCAGTATGGCGAACGACAATTTGTCGATTGCCATTGCCAGCCTATAATAGGGTTAGTACACAACATCTGAACGACGTTTGCGAAGTACTTTCAGTGCTTCGTTTTTTTTGCCGAATCACTTATTGAAGACGACTGGTTTTGAGTTTCCCGTGTTATCC
>CAYSXI010000007.1:66429-75039 GCA_964434955.1 uncultured Pirellulaceae bacterium | reverse complement strand
TCAAAACAGATTGAGCAAGTTCAAAACAGATTGAGCAAGTTCAAAACAGATTGAGCAAGTTCAAAACAGATTGAGCAAGTTCAAAACAGATTGAGCAAGTTCAAAACAGATTGAGTGAGATCAAAATAAATTGACGTTTGGCGGAGTCCAAAGTTTCTTCCAGCTAGGGATGCTGAAATAGGTGGTGTTATGAGTTCTGTAGCAAAAGAGAAAACAGGCGCGCAGCCCGGTTTGTTGGCTAGTCTAAGTCAGGCTGGTTTGTACAAGCCCAATCAGGGCAAGGTGGTTCGGCAGGTGACTGCTGTTGCGATCGGCGTGGTGGTTTTGTTGGGTGCTTACGAATTGGGATGGGCCGGCTGGGTGACCAGTTTGTCTCGCAACATTTCGTTTGAAGGGCTTTCCTATACCATCTTTTTCGTTCTCAGTCTGGCGGGGCTCTGGATTGCTTATCGCGTCGTGAATGTTCCCAGGTATGCGGACTTCATGATTGCCGTCGAAGCCGAAATGAAGAAGGTTTCGTGGCCAACTCGCAAGGAGTTGTGGCGAGCATCGTTCGTCGTGATCTTTGTGATTTTTGCGATGGCGGCACTGCTATTCTTGTTCGATTTTATTTGGACCTGGTTCTTTACGATGATAGGTATCCGAATTGGCTAGCGAAAACGAATTGAACAACCCGGCGGTCGAATCGGCCGAGCAGGGATCGAACCCGGAATCATCGACCGCTCCATCTTCGGAAGGAACAGCGGCCGATGGGGATTCTGCGTCGGTTGAATCTGCTGCGGTTGCTTCCTCGGATGCTTCGCCTGAGGCGGATGCCAGCCCGGAAGCGGTCGTTGAGGCTTCGTCGGATACGGCAGTGGCTGATGAAGTGGTCGCCGAAGGCTCGTCAGACGAGTTGGAAGGCGATGCTGAGATCCGCGATGAAGATCTCGCCAGTGACGAGGATTTTTTCGATGAGGACGAAGATGAAGATGCTTCGCCGATCGAAGAGATGCTTGAAGATGAAGGCGAGGTGGAAACGCCGGATAGCGGTGATGAACTTGAGATGAATTGGTACATCCTCAAGGTTCAGGTCAACCGTGAAAACTCCATCTGCGATGCACTGACCCGTCGAGTCAAAGTGGAAGGCAAGGAAAAATTCTTTGGCGACATTCTGGTTCCAACCGAGGACGTCCGGGAATTCACCAAGTCTGGTAAGCAGCGAATCATCAAGCGAAAGCTCTATCCGGGTTACGTCGTGGTCCGAATGGCCATCAACGACGATACCTGGTTCCTGGTTCGAGACACTCCTGGAATCGGGGACTTTACGGGTGCCGCAGGCAAGCCCGCACCACTCAACAAGGAAGAAATCGATCGAATCATTGCTGCCGCACGTCCGCCGGAAGATCCGGAAGACGAGGGCGAGACGCTCAAGACGTCGATTCGGTTCAAGGTTGGAGACCGAGTTCGTGTCAAGGAAGGCTACTTCCAGAATCACGAAGGCGAAGTGTCAACGGTGGACGAACGAAATGGTCGCGTCACCGTGATGATTAATATTTTCGGCCGCCCCAATCCGGTGGAACTTGATCACTGGCAGGTGGAAGACATTTAGGCCCAGGCCCGTTGTCGCAAGCGGCCCGAACCAACCCGTACATCGAAGTTAGTTGAAATAAGATCATGGCAAAACAAGTAACAGGTGAAGCGAGATTCCAGGTGCCTGGCGGTCAGGCGACCCCAGCACCACCGGTCGGTACATCGCTCGGTAAGTTTGGAATCAACCTCGGTCAATTTGTTCAGCAGTTCAATGACCGAACCAAAGAGTACAACGGGACACCGATTCCGGTCATCGTAACGGTTTACAACGATCGTTCGTTTGACTTTGTGACCAAGAGCCCGCCTGCGGCTTCTTTGTTGAAGCAGGCAGCTGGGATCGCCAAAGGTTCGGGAGTTCCCAACCGCGACAAGGTCGCGAAAGTGTCTCGCGCACAAATTGAGGACATCGTCAACAAGAAGATGGCGGACCTCAATGCGAGTGACATGGATAATGCTTGCCGCATGATCGAAGGGACTGCCCGCAGTATGGGCATCGAGGTTACGGACTGACCAACAATTCCAAATCAGTTTTTAGATCATCAAAGCAAGACCGCCTTCGGTCTTAGGTGAGAGTCAAATGCCGAAACATTCAAAACGATATCGTGCACAGATTGAAAAAGTGCCAGCGGAGCCAGTGGATCTAGGCAAAGCCGTCGAGATCCTCAAGGGTTTCAACGATACCAAATTCGATCAGTCGGTCGAAATCCACATGCGTCTAGGCGTCGACGATAAGCAGGCCGATCAGGTCGTTCGCGGTAGTCTCGTACTGCCCAACGGGATTGGAAAGTCCCAGCGTGTCGTCGTCTTTGCCAAAGGCGACTTGGCAGATGCTGCCAAGGAAGCGGGTGCCGACGAAGTTGGTCAGGAAGAACTTGCCAAGAAAATCAAGGACGGCTGGCTGGACTTTGATGTCTGTATCGCCACGCCCGACATGATGGGCTTGGTCGGTCCGCTGGGTAAGTTGCTCGGTCCTCGAGGACTGATGCCTTCTCCTCGTGCTGGAACCGTGACTCCCGAAGTCGCCAAGACGGTTCAGGAATACAAGGCGGGTAAAGTTGAGTTCCGAAACGACAAGGGTGGCAACGTTCATGCGATCGTTGGCAAGCTGAGTTTCGACGCCGGCAAGCTGAAAGAAAACATTGCAGCGTTCATTGAATACATTGAATCGCTGAAGCCAGCTGCCATCAAAGGAACTTACGTTCGTGGGATTGCGATCGCAGCCACGATGAGTCCCGGGATTCGAATCGCTGCTTAAGAATCAAAAAGCTTTCTGAAGTCACTCGCGGCCCGAGGTGACTTCTACGACCCAAGACAATTCATTGGTAACGAACCAAAGTAGTTGAGTCATGAGTAAACGAGTAAAAGACCTGGTAACGCAAACGTTTCAGTCCCGCTTGGATGGCGTCGAGGACTGCCTGGTTGCGGATGTGATTGGTCTGGATGCCAATTCCGCGGTGAAGTTGCGAAAGGAACTTCGCGCTAAGAATATTAACTTGATGGTGGTAAAAAACAGTCTCGCCCGACGTGCGACTGAAGGAACTTCGCTGGCTCCCGCCTTCGAAGATCTTGAAGGAACCGCATGCGTCGTATGGGGCTCGGAAGACTTCATCTCTCTGGCCAAGGAAATCGTTCAACTCGACAAGAATGAAGAGGAGTACGAAATCTTCAAGGCCCGTGGCGGCGTGATGGACGGCGAAGCGCTCAGCCCGGAAAAAGTCAAAGAAATCAGCAAATGGCCGAACCGATTGGAGCAATTGAGCATCCTTTCCGGTCAGCTGACTGCTCCTTGGCAAACCCTGTCTTCGCAGCTTAACGGTCCTGGTGGTCAGCTGGCCAGCCAGATCGAGCAGAAGTCAGAGGAATCATAAGTCAAATAATGCTCCGTTGTCGGCCGTTTGCGGGGAGGCTGCCAGCGTAGTTCGCGAAATCATCTTAGAGTCAATTTAACCGTTTCCTTGATTTGTCGACCCGCGTACAATCAAGGTTCAGATTTTAGAAAGGTCGTGTCGTTATGTCTGAAGAAGCTGCTGTTATGGAATTCTCCGCTCAAGCAAAAGAGCTGGGGGACAAAATTGCCGGCTTGACACTCAAAGAAGCAAAAGAGCTTAGCGATTACCTCAAGGAAGAGTACAACATCGAGCCAGCCGCTGGTGGCGGCGCTGTCATGGTTGCTCCTGGAGCTGCTGGTGATGGCGGCGGAGCTGAAGAAGCCAAGACGGAATTTGATGTTGTTCTTACGGGTTTCGGCGACAAGAAATTGGACGTTGTGAAAGTCGTAAAAGCGATCACTGGCGCCTCCTTGATGGAAGCCAAGAAAATGGTCGAAGGATGCCCTGCCACTTTGAAGGAAGGGGCTCCCAAAGAAGATGCCGACAAAATCAAAGCAGACGTCGAAGCCGCTGGTGGCTCGGTCGAGCTGAAGTAGTCGGTCCTTTGAAAAGCTTTGGGCGGTCCGGCCATCTTGCATGCCCTGGGGCGATTGGCCCCGGGTGCTGCCAGGTTGTCGGGCAAGCGTGTTGATAAACAGGCCTGTAGTAAACCGATTGAGCCGCGTGGCAAACAACCAACTTTTGCAATTTCGCTGCTTTAACGCTTTGCGGGAAACCTGCGCGCGTGGGGCACGATTTTCGTTGCAAGTTGTGTGCCAAGTTGTAAGCCAATGGATTCGTTCATGTCGGGGGATGTGGCGAAGGGGAAGCGACCAAGAGATGTCGAAGCTTAGGGCGTCTCAAGCGATTCTCTGGAAACGATTTTCTTTTCGTGAGCTTACCTGGTTCTTGAACAGCAATTCCCAAGAAGCGTGTTGCTGTGTTTTTATTTCTCGTTCCACGAATCCGGTTTCGTCGAACGTGTCGGTTGATTCAGCCTCTTTCCGAATAACAACTGCGTATTAATTCTACGTCGGAGACTTCGCACTTATGGCGACAAGTACACAACGCCGATTGGATCCCGAAGAAGTTCGTCATTTTGGCAGTGGGCGGCAATATGAGCTTCCACCGAATTTGACGGAAATTCAAACCACGAGTTACGAGGCTTTTTTGCAAGCCGACGTGGTTCATGAAAAGCGCAAGAACCAGGGTATCGAGAGTGTCCTGCGCGAAATCTTTCCAATCGAAAGTTACGACAAGCAACTCAGCCTTGATTACGTGCGCTACGAATTGGGCAAACCGCGCTACACGCCGGAAGAGTGTCGTCAGCTGCGCTTGACCTATGGTCAACCCTTCCGTGTTTGGCTGCGACTGAATAAGGAAGAGCCGATCGAGGAAGAAGTGTTCCTCGGTGACATTCCGATCATGTTGGGCGGTGGTGAATTCATCATCAACGGTGCCGAGCGCGTCGTGGTGAATCAGCTTCATCGCTCACCAGGTATCGACTTTGTTGAGGAAACAGACGGCACGACCGATCGCAAGCTTCCAAGTTGCCGGGTGATTCCGGAGCGTGGTAGTTGGATTGAGATCAACATCACCAAGAAGGATCTGTTCCAGGTCCGGATCGACCAGAGCGGTAAGTTTTCCGCAATGACCTTGCTGCGTGCAATGGATCCGCGATTCAGCGAGAACGCGGATATTCTTCGTGCGTTCTACGATTCGGTCAAAGTGAAAGTCGTCGATAAACGCAGCGCGACCAAGCTGGTCGAGAAGATCGCCGTGGATGACATTGTTTATCCGACCGGCGCCGAACGGGCGGGCGAGATCATCGTTGAAGCGGGTCACAAGATCTCCAAAGATAAGGCGGAAATCATCTGCACCTGTGGCGTCAAGGCTTGTGAAGTCATGAACGCCCCCAAGACGAATTTGATTTTCAATTCGCTGGCGGATGACAACACTTCAAGTCATGAAGAGGCCTTGCTGCGGATTTACCAGCGACTTCGACCGGGTAACCCACCGCAACTGGAACGTGCTCGAACCTTGTTCCACGAAAAATTCTTCGATGACAATCGTTATCGTCTCGGCAAGGTCGGGCGATTCCGAATCAATCGAAAACTGGACCTGGGGGTCAGCGAAAAAGAAATGACGCTGCGTCCGGATGACATCCTCGCCAGCATGCAGTACTTGTTGGCTCTGTTCACTCGCGAGCAGGATGATGTTTTCTACGATGACATTGACCACTTGGGGAATCGTCGCTTGCGAACGATCGACGAGTTGGCCTGCGACGAAATGCGAAAAGGCTTTTTGAAGCTTCGACGGACCGTTCAGGAGCGAATGAGCCTCAAGGATCAGGAGGACATGACGCCTCGAAGCCTGATCAATCCCAAAAGCATTTCGGCCGCCATTGAATATTTCTTTGGTCGCGGTGAATTGTCCCAGGTGGTCGACCAGACGAACCCGCTGTCGCAGCTGACACACGAACGCCGTTTGTCGGCGTTGGGTCCTGGGGGTTTGAACCGAAAACGTGCGGGCTTTGAAGTTCGTGACGTTCACATTTCCCACTATGGTCGAATCTGTCCGATCGAGACGCCGGAAGGTACGAACATCGGTTTGATTTCGAGTTTGGCGATTTACGCCAGCGTCGACGACTACGGTTTCCTGGTGACTCCGTATTTTGAAGTCAACAAAGGAAAAGTCACCGAAGACGTGGTTTGGCTTCGTGCGGATGAAGAAACCGAATCCTACGTGGCTCCGGCCGACACTTCGGTCGAGGACGGCAAGATCGTCGGTTCCAAGGACTTGGCGGGCAACATCGTTGCTCGATTCCGTGCGGATTTTGAATTGGTTGCACCGGAAGAAGTCGAGTACATCGACATCGCGCCATGTCAGATGGTGGGTGTTTCAGCGGGTTTGATTCCTTTTCTTGAGCATGACGATGCGAACCGCGCGTTGATGGGTTCCAACATGCAGCGTCAAGCAGTTCCGTTATTGGTGACCGAACCACCGATTGTTGGTACGGGAATGGAAACCGCGGTTGCCGAAAACTCCAGCATGGTCATTCGCGCTCGACGGGCTGGCAAAGTCAACTTCGTTGATTCGACACGAATCGAAGTTGGCAGCGACGTTTATCACTTGAAGAAATACGTTGGACTCAACGAGCGAACGTGCAACAACCAGCGACCTCTGGTCCGACCGGGCGACAAAGTCGAACGGGGCCAGGTAATTGCCGATGGTGCTGCGACGCATAAGGGCATTTTGTCGCTTGGCCGAAACGTGCTGGTCGGCTTCATGTCCTTCGACGGATACAACTTTGAAGACGCGATCATCATCAGTGAGGAGCTCGTCAAGAACGACGTTTATACTTCGATTCATATCGAAGAATTCGACGTGGAGATTCGCGAGACAAAACTGGGTCGCGAGGAATTCACTCGGGATATTCCAAACGTTTCCGAAAAGGCACTGCGAAACCTCGACGAGAATGGGGTGGTTCAGATTGGTACCTACGTACGACCGGGTGACATCCTGGTTGGTAAGGTATCGCCGAAATCGAAAACCGAACTGACACCGGAAGAGAAACTGCTTCACGCGATCTTTGGTCGTGCCGGTGAAGATGTGAAGAACGATTCGTTGGAAGTTCCATCGGGCATCGAGGGGATTGTGATCAATACCCAGCGATTCCGTCGTCGCATGAGCTTGAGCGAGGAAGAGCGAAAGGTCTTCGAGAAAGACTTGGCGGCGGCCAAGGCCGAAGGAAACGAGCGGATCGCCAAGACCTTTGGCGAGATGATCGAAGAGATCGAAGGCGTCCTGGGCAAGCCAGTCACCGACGAAGATGGCACGCCGCTGGTTCGCGACCAGGAAGAAGGCGTTATCGCCGAAAAGGTTGAAACGTTCCGCCTGGAGTCGATCATCGGCAACATGCGCAGCGAAGACAAAATCGGCCAGATCCAAGCGATCTACAAGGAGCATTGGCCAACCGTTGAGAACGCGGTCGACGGTCGGGATCGAATCGTCAACAGCATCACGGCGGGCGACGAACTTCGAAGCGGTGTTTTGCAGATGGTCAAAGTTTACATCGCGACGAAGCGAACCATTTCGGTCGGCGACAAAATGGCCGGTCGCCATGGAAACAAAGGGGTCATCGCCAAGATCCTGCCCGTTGAAGACATGCCCTATCTGGAAGACGGCACGCCGATCCAGATCATGTTGAATCCGCTTGGTGTACCTAGCCGGATGAATGTCGGTCAAATTCTTGAAACCCACTTGGGTTGGGCCGGATCGATTCTGGGCTTCCGTTCGGTAACGCCAGTATTTGACGGAGCCGACGAAGAAACGATTAACCAATGCCTGGCCGATGCGGGACTGCCTGCACACGGGAAGGCGACTTTGATCGACGGTCGCACCGGCGAGAAGATGTCGCAGGAAACCACGGTCGGTTACATCTACATGCTGAAACTGCATCACTTGGTTGACGACAAAGTCCACGCTCGAAGCACGGGCCCTTACTCGTTGATCACGCAGCAACCTCTCGGTGGAAAAGCCCGTTTCGGCGGTCAGCGATTTGGAGAGATGGAAGTTTGGGCGCTGGAAGCCTACGGTGCTGCTTACATTCTTCAGGAACTGTTGACGGTCAAGAGCGACGACGTCGAAGGTCGAACCAAGATCTACGAGTCGATGGTCAAGGGCGAGAACACCTTGGAGGCTGGCACGCCGGCCAGTTTCGACGTTCTGACCAACGAAATTCGCGGTCTGGCGTTGAACATGCAATTGGAAAAACGACGCGACTGATTGGTTGCGAAAAAAGCGCCGCCTTCGGGCGGCGAATCAATAAACGGAAACATCGGGACAAACGACTTCATTGGAGCAAGCGAATATGGCAATTGCCGACAGCTCATACGATCGAATCAATGACTACGCAGCCGTCAAAATTTCTTTGGCGCGTCCCCACGATATTCGTAGCTGGTCCATGGGCGAAGTAAAAAAGCCTGAAACGATCAACTATCGAACCTACCGTCCCGAGAAAGATGGTTTGTTCTGCGAGCGGATTTTTGGTCCTGAAAAGGACTGGGAATGTGCCTGCGGTAAATATCGCGGAATGAAATATAAGGGAATGATCTGTGACCGATGTGGTGTGAAAGTGACGCACTCCCGCGTTCGCCGAAAGCGGATG